>JAADIM010000019.1 GCA_013151345.1 Gammaproteobacteria bacterium | reverse complement strand
AAATCAATGGTCGGGGTAGAGAGATTCGAACTCCCGACATCCTGCTCCCAAAGCAGGCGCGCTACCAGACTGCGCTATACCCCGAATTATGCGCATGCTACCTGTAACCATCAATAATTTCAATCTGAGTAGCCCAAATCATACAGTTATCTCATCTCCCGAGTAATATCTTGGTGATTCTCTGCTCTCATGAGAAGATACCGCCTTTTGGGAATCCAGGTTTATCTCTGATAATGACAGCAAACATCATTGACGGTAAAGCCATAGCCGGGCAGATAAGAGAAAAGGTCAAACGGGCTATTGACCTGCGTATTGCGAAAAATCAGCGACAACCTGCATTAGCGGTGGTATTGGTGGGTAGTGACCCCGCTTCTGAAATTTACGTCAAAAACAAACGCAAAGCCTGTGAAGAAGTAGGTATTCTATCACTGGCTTACGACCTCCCGGCGGATACAGATCAGGCGACGTTATTATCGCTGATCGATAAACTAAATGATGACCCACAAGTTGATGGTATTTTAGTCCAACTGCCTCTTCCTGCTCATTTTTCGTCCGAAGCAACGATTGACCGCATACGCCCAGAAAAAGATGTCGATGGATTTCACCCCTATAATGTAGGTCGACTTGCATTGCGTAATCCGCTGCTTAGACCTTGTACACCGCACGGCATCATGACGCTGTTAGAGCACACCGGTGTTGAGCTAAAGGGCGCTAATGCTGTTATCGTGGGTGCATCCAATATTGTGGGTCGTCCAATGTCTTTTGAGCTGTTGTTGGCAGGTTGCACTGTGACAGTTTGTCATCGTTTTACCAAAAATGTGGAATCTCACTTGAAAAACGCGGATATTGTTGTTGTAGCGGTTGGCAAACCTGGCGTAGTAAACGGCAACTGGATCAAGCCCGGCGCAGTCGTGATTGATGTCGGCATGAACCGCACCGAAGAGGGAAAACTGGTTGGTGATGTCGATTTTGACGTCGCGAAATCGCGCGCGGGCTGGATCACGCCGGTTCCCGGCGGTGTTGGCCCAATGACAGTGGCAACGCTAATGAAAAGCACCCTTTATGCTGCCGATCACTTCCACAAAAACTGATAGTCACAAAAACTGAAAGTAAAGTAATTATTACCATACGGTTACGCTCCCTCTTGCACCTAGTTTAAAGCCCATCTTGATTCAATCCGATCTATAATTTCAAAACGCGCATTTACTTTTTCAACCGGAGCCCAACCAAAAAACCATGCCCGTTCTGTTTACAATTGAGAATGAAAACGGCACCAAAGAATACCCTTGCCCCACCATGCTCTCTATAGGCAGGGACGAAAACAGTGACATTATAATCAATGACCGACAAGTATCACGTAATCATGCAATGATACGCCGTTTAGGTAAAAGCGATTATTATTTAATCGACAGTGGCAGTATTAACGGTAGCTTCGTTAATGATAAAAGAATGTCTACACCCACCTTGTTAAAAAATGGCGATCAGATAACAATTGGTCCTGCGACAATTAATTTCATTCATCACGAGCAGCAAATCGAAAAAACTAAAATCGACGATACTGAATCTACCTTATTAATGCAAAACGTTAATATTCGGCTAATCACTATTCTGGTCGCTGACATCCGTGGCTTTACTACACTCTCCGAAGAAATTTCCATTTCAACACTTTCGAAAATCATGAGTGAATGGTTTCGCAGGGTAAGCGATCTTGTGGCAGAAAAAGAAGGCACCGTCGATAAGTTCATAGGTGATTGCGTTTATGCACGATGGGAAGCCCGCGATGACGTATCAATTACGGTAATAAATGCGTTGAAAGCTGCGGGCTTAATAAAAAAACTGACAGAAGAACTTAATCAGGTTTATCTGGGTCCGCCTTACGAACTTAAAATCGGCGTTGGAATCAATACCGGACGAGCCGCTGTAGGTGTCGGGCAAGACAACACGGCAATTGGCGATGCGGTTAATCTTGCGTTTCGCCTGGAAAGTGCAAGCAAGGAATTAAAAAAGGATGTCGTATTAAGCCAAGGCGCCTATCAATACCTGCCCGAATCGTTGTGGCGCCAAGCAGAATCCGAAATAATGGTTAAGGGTAAAAAAGAAGCAGTTAAAGTGTGTGGTTTGAGCTTTGCCGAGATCAAACTTTTTTTTCAGGATGAAAGTTTTACAGGATAAAGTTTTTCAGGATAAAATTGTCCAGGATAAAACAAGGTAAATCCTCCCCTCACTCGCGTCGCCATTTTGTTCCAGTAACACTATCCTCTAAAATCACACCTTTCTCGCTTAGCTCATCGCGTATGCGATCTGCATCTGCCCACTGCTTGTTCTTTTTTGCGTCGCCTCTTTGCATGATCAGTTGTTCTATTGCTTCGTGAGATAAATCATCAGCGGCTCTGCTGCCTTTTAAAAATGCTTCAGGATCACGTTCCAACAGGCCGAGTACACCGCCCAATTTTTTTATCTGAAGGGCAAGCTGCGACGCTTTAGCAAAATCGTTGTCTTTTTTGGCGTTATTAATCGCGGTACTTAAATTAAATAACTCACTAATTGCCAGTGGTGTATTAAAATCGTCATCCATCGCCTGTTCAAATCGATCGATGCCTTTTCGCACTTCATCTATTATGCTTTCTCGCACTTCATCTATTATGCTTTCTCGCACTTCATCTATGCTTTCTCGCGCTTGCACGCCAGCTTGTATCCCTGCTGCTTGGTCGCTCGCATTTAGGTCAATTTCTACACCACGCAATGCGTTGTATAGCGTAGTCAACGACGCCTTGGCGTTGTCCAAGTGTTTATCTGAATAATTAAGCGGACTACGATAATGGCTGCTTAGAATAAAATAACGTATTACTTCCGGGTCATATTCTTTGAGTACATCACGTATTGTGAAAAAATTGCCTAGTGACTTTGACATTTTTTCATCATCAACGCGTACAAAACCATTGTGCATCCAGACATTTACGAACTTTTCGCCGGTGGCCGCTTCAGATTGAGCAATTTCATTTTCGTGATGCGGGAACTGCAAATCCATTCCACCACCATGGATGTCAAAATGATTACCCAGGCAATGCGTCGACATAGCAGAGCATTCTATATGCCAACCAGGTCGTCCTTTTCCCCAGGGTGAATCCCAACTGGGCTCATCCGGTTTCGCTGATTTCCACAATGCAAAATCCATCGGATTTCGTTTTGCCTTATCCACCTCCACCCGTTCCCCTGCCCGCAGGTCGTCGAGATGTTTTCCTGATAACGCACCATAATGTTCGAATTTGTCGATATCGTAAAAAACGTCATTATTTTCCGACTGGCTATCTGCTTGGTAGGCATAACCATTTTCAATGAGTGATTTGATCATGGCAATGATCTCATCCATATGCTCTGTTGCTAATGGTTCAACATCGGGCTGTTTAACATTCAATGCCTGCGCATCGGTGTTCATTTCATCTATAAACCGAGCCGTCAATGCTGTAAATACTTCTCCATTTTGATTGGCGCGCTTTATTATATTGTCATCTATATCTGTGATATTGCGCACATATGTAACGTGTTCGTCGCCGTAAATCTTACGTAAGTAGCGATTGACCACATCAAACACCATCAGCACGCGTGAATGCCCAATATGGCAGAAGTCGTACACCGTCATGCCACATACGTACATACGTACGTTTTGCGGATCAATCGGCGTGAAAACTTCTTTTTGTTTCGTCAGGGTGTTGTATATATGCAGCATAAACGACAATACTCACAATTGTTGGTGTTTTGATCAATTAATCTGACGAATGGTAACGGAAAGCAGGGATCTGGACAAAGAAATCTCTCGAAAAACGATATTTGAACATTGGCCGACGAAATGAATACTGGACCCCCACTCTTTTACTCAAACGTCAAACAGACTATTATTACACAAAATATCTCTCACTGATCGAAGCAAGGATTGTAAATATGAAAACTATTACAAAAACTATTACAAAAACTATTCCGAAAGACCTAAAAAAACAACTGTTAGTTACTTTAGTGATCCTTTTTTTTATCGGCCTGCCCTTTAGTAGCCAGGCGGCTGGCCCGCAAGTCAAGCTCGAAACCAATTTAGGTGACATCATATTGGAGCTCAACATTGAAAAAGCCCCCAAATCCGTTAAAAATTTTTTAAGTTATGTAAATAGTGGTTTCTACGACAACACAATTTTTCATCGCGTCATCGACGGATTTATGGTTCAGGGGGGTGGTTTTACAGAGGATTATGAGAAAAAACCAACAAAGCCATCTGTTGATAATGAAGCCGATAATAAATTGAAAAACGTCATTGGAACAGTTGCGATGGCACGCACTAATGCACCTCATTCCGCAACAGCACAGTTCTTCATCAACGTCGCTGACAATGCTTTTCTCGATCACCGCGGACCCACCATGCGCGGTTGGGGTTATGCTGTGTTTGGAAAAGTTATCAAGGGCATGGACGTGGTGAATAATATTAAAAAACTCCCGACTGGCGCTGCCGGTCCATTTACTAAAGATGCGCCTACAAACCCCGTGATTATTCTAAAGGCGGTACAAATAACAGGCATCAGCAATCCGCAGTAATTATTAATTTAATTATTTCTTGTTAACCGGCTGTTTTTAAAAAACTTTTATTAAACGAATAAAGCAGATTATAATGCCTACTCTTTTTATTTCTGACTTGCACTTGTGCAAAGATAGGCCACAAATCAATGAATTATTTCTTAATTTTTTGACAACAGACACTAAAGAAATTCATGCGCTTTATATACTAGGTGATTTATTTGAAGTATGGATAGGTGATGATGTCGTCACCGCCGAAGATAAAATCATTCTCGCAGCATTAAAAAGTGTTACACAAAGTGGAATACCCGTCTATGTAATGCATGGTAATCGGGATTTTTTTTTAGCAGAGCAGTTTTGTGAACAAACCGGTAGTCAAATTATTGCCGATCCCAGCATCATAGACTTATACGGTACGCCGACGCTAATTATGCACGGTGATACGCTGTGTACTGATGATACTTCATATCAGCAATTTCGCAGCATGGTAAGAAGCGAGATATGGCAAACCCAGTTCCTTGCGATGACGCCAGAACAGCGTCAGAAAATTGCGACAAAATATCGCAATGAAAGCAAAATTCAGACCAAACTTAAAGAAGCGAAAATTATTGATGCAAACCAACAAACAATCGAAACCGTCATGCAGGAAAATAACGTCCTGCACCTGATTCATGGGCACACCCATCGACCTGGTACGCATCATTTCCAGCTAAATAACAACAGTGCACAACGTGTTGTTTTAGGTGATTGGTACGAACATGGCAGCGTACTTATTGTTGATAAAAGCGGCTACGATCTTAAAACATTAGAGCGTTAATTGTGCATGCTAATTGTGTATGCTAATTGTGTATGCTAATTGTGAAAATAATGCCGCATTTTCCAAATCAGATTACTCGCTGACAGAATAAGATTTATATCCTTCCGGTAGTATTAACAAATTATCCGGTGGAAGAAGATTGCTTCTCACATCAACCAAAAAACGCTGGTATCCATTTTTATCCCACTCACGTACTGGAAATCCATATTGCAAATGCCGTGAGGATTCAAATATATTCAAGGCCAGGTCACATGCATCATACTCTTCACCCGGTATACGGCTCATGGTTTTGGAATGCTCCCCTGCCAGCATTAACCGAAACTCTTTAAATGCTTCCAGTGCATCTGTCATATAATTTTCAACCGTGACCACATTATAACACTCGCTTTCATTTGCGCTGAATTTATAATGGAATGCCTTCGTACCATTGCGATTTTTTGTTACCACACCGCTTGCTTTTTTTACATATTCATAATTAATCTTAATGGGTGGTTCAATATCGATTTTCTTTTCTTTGATTACAAAAACTGTTTTAGATTCAGAGACAACATTGTTAATTATTTTCTTTTTACGATCAAATAGGATGTAGTCGTTGGGCGTATTGTCGTCATCTATTCGCATAAAATTATCATTGATAAACATTTTGATCTCAGCTGGCGCACTACCTGGTGCCGTTTCGGAAAATACAAATAAACTCCCCAAATTGGAATCTTTTACAGACGGCGTTTCGCCCCCGCCCTGACTGGCACAATTTATTAATACTAAACATGATAAAATAATGAGGGCGCTTTTGAATACTGATATCATTTCTGGCTCTTCCTACTTGTCAGCTATCTTCTTGATAAAGTTGTTTGATATTGAGTGATCAATTGACCAGTTGATCCAAATACGCTATTTCTTTTGCATTAAATCCGGCTTTAATTCTTGCCTCAACGTGTAGCGGTCCTTTTATACGCTCTTTAACATAGTCATTTATCATGGCGACAAATGTCTTTTCACGGTCCAGCCCACGTTGCTCACATAAATACACAAACCAGCGGGTGCCAATTGCAACATGGCCGATTTCATCTTGCAAAATAATTTTCAGGATAGCAGCGGCTTTCTTGTCGCCAATGCTGTTAAATCGATCAATAATAGCCGGTGTTGCGTCCAGTCCCCGCGCTTCCAATACGCGCGGTACCACCGACATTCGAACCAATACATCGTGCGCGGTCTCTCTTGCCACGTCCCATAAACCGTCATGTGCAACAAAATCGCCATAATCATAACCCAGCGAATTTAGGTGACTACGCAGCAAACCAAAATGATACGCCTCTTCAACGGCAACATGGGCCCAATCCTGATAATACGCCAATGGCATCCCTCTGAATCGATAAACAGCGTCCCATGCGAGGTTAATAGCATTAAACTCGATATGCACAAATGAATGGATCAAGGCAGCACAACCGGCCACAGAGCCCATTCTACGCCTCGGCAGGCCTCGTGTTGCGACCAGTTCAGGCTTTAAGGGGCGACCTGGGTCGCCAATCAATACTGGAGGTTCGTTCAGCTGTGTATCCAAATCGCCCAATTTTAGTGCATTGAACGTTTGTTGAGTAAGTTCTAATTTTTGTTCAATATTTGATGCATTTATGCACTTTTCGGCGGCTAGAAACAGATTATCCATGACTGAGTGCGGCTTTATGCTGATTTCGATGGTGCATTCTACCAGCAATAAGATAAACTGAAACACTAATTGCAGCCTGAATGAATTTTACGTTATTCGGCAGTAACGCCTTACTATTGTCGGCCCCTAAGTCTCCGCTGCGTTACTCGCCGGTGACTAACTACGATTCTATAAATTCGCTCAATCGCACCGGCATGCGTTTAGCCCCCCAATTTCCTGGCCGAGCCTCAAAAACACCGGCGCATGGCGTATTACAGAATTTACAGTGTCCGTCTTCGGTTAAATTCCAATCGGATAATACATACCAGTCCCGACCTATCAATTTTTTACTACACTGGTGACAATAGGTACTACCCCCCTCTTTATCATGCACATTGCCGGTATATGCGTAATGCACGCCATTATCAAGCGCAATTTGTCGTGCCATTTTTAATGTCGAAGGTGGCGTGGCAGGCTTGTCCATCATTTTCCAATCGGGGTGAAACGCAGAAAAATGCATAGGGACATCTGCACCGAGATTTTCCACAACCCAGGCTGTCATTTCATTTAACTCTTTTTCACTATCGTTTTCACCCGGTATCAATAACGTGGTGAGTTCCAGCCATACGTCCGTTTGGTGTTTAATGTAAACGAGTGTTTCCAGCACTGCTTGTAAATGGGCACCGGTTATTTTGTAATAAAAACGCTCGGTGAATGCTTTTAAATCGACATTAGCAGCATCCATATGAGAAAAAAATTCAGCACGTGGTTCTTCGCAGATATAACCCGCAGTAACGGCCACGGACTTCACTCCCAGTGCCTTGCATTCTTTTGCCACATCAACTGCATACTCAAGAAAAATCACCGGATCGTTGTAAGTGTAAGCAACACTATTACAATTTAATTTTTTCGCCGCTTGCGCTATTTGTTGTGGCGATGCTTGATCTGCCAGGGTATCTATTTCCCGTGACTTACTGATATCCCAATTTTGACAAAACTTACAAGCCAGATTACAACCTGCTGTACCAAAAGAGAGAATGGGCGTACCGGGTAAAAAATGATTGAGTGGTTTTTTTTCAACTGGATCGATGCAATAACCACTGGATCGACCGTAAGTTGTCGACACAATTTGATTATTTACATTGGCACGAACAAAACAAAGCCCTTGTTGTCCGTCTTTCAATTTACAGTAGCGGGGACAGACATCGCACTGAATTCGGCCATCATCCAATTTATGCCAATAACGGCCCACAAATAGTTGGTCTTCAGTATTCATTTGCCATTACTCTGGGAGGCTTTGTTTACGTTTGGCTGTTGGGGTTCCTGTCACCCCAACCTACTCCGTCAATGCTGTGATTCAATGCTATTTTTTCACCTTCTGCGTAATCCGTAACGTTGCATTACTGTCTAACCTGGTTGCCTTACCCAATCCAAACGCTGGCATATGAGTATACACTGCTTCGCAATTTCCTGGCTCTATAACATACACCTCATGCCATATACCTACATCCGCACTACGTCCGATTGTTTCATTAAACGAGACCCATGTCGGGAAATGAGTCGCATCTTTACTGCGTGCATAGACCTGTAGTTCATCATAAGAGCGCCAGTACTGAATAATCAATCGGGGATTACCCACCCATGACTCATACCCCATAAAGCCGATGTCCGGCGTATTGGCAAGTTCCTTGACTATTTTGCTCATCTTTAAATAAAGGGGTACCCATTTGTGTACCCTCCAAAATTTGTTGATACGCATACCCACCAGAAAAACCACAAAAGGCTCGTCAATAACAGGTACCATTCTTTGTTTATTAATGCTGACCATATTTAGGGCTAACCTGACTTACAAACCAATCAAAAATAAGTAAATTGATTAGTATATACAAAGATTGTTAAAAATACATTTAAATACAAAGAGTTAATTATTTTTAAAGCTAAACGAGATTGCATTTACAATCCAATGGGCTGATAGACATATAACGCTGAATTGTCACGATTGTAAACATC
>JAADIM010000027.1 GCA_013151345.1 Gammaproteobacteria bacterium | reverse complement strand
ATCCGACCTTAAACAAGACCAAGCTTATTTCTACCTTCAAGGGTCTGGAGGACAACGTAAAATCAGACTTCATGACTACGATAAAATATTCCAAGTACAGGGTCTGTATGAACAGATATTTTATGATCGTTTAAAGTGCACATCCCCTCTCAAAGTAGCAACCATTCTTGAATCTGCCGTAAAGCAATCTCAAGATAATTTCTCAGAGCTACGTGTGTTAGATCTGGGTGCAGGTAACGGTATGATGGGCGAAGAGTTAAAAAAACATGGATTGTCTCGCTTGATAGGCGTTGATATTATTCCAGAAGCATATGACGCTACCATTCGAGATAGACCTGGTTTGTATGATGCTTATTACGTAGAGGATTTCACCCAATTAAGTGAAGAAAAGAAAGAAGATATTGCATCATGGCAGTGTGATTGTATGGTTACAGTCGCAGCTTTAGGTTTTGGTGATATTCCAACAAAAGCATTTATCGAGGCATTTAATATCATTAAGGCAGAAGGATGGGTTGCATTTAATATAAAAGAATCCTTTTTTGATAATACCGATGACTCGGGGTTTTCAAAGATGATTCGAGAATTAATTTTCTCGGAATATCTTGATATCTATCATATTGAGAGATATCGACATAGGTTATCTATTGAAGGTGAGCCACTTTATTATTTCGCAATTGCTGGCCGAAAAAATGCCGATGTACCTGTAGAATTTCTTTCATCAAAAAATATTGAGGCCAACAAAAAATTCAACTAGGACTCATTTTTCATCGGCCAAAAACCGGCCCATGAAAAACACAAAGTAATGCAGACTCTAACAGTATTAGGGTCAGACTCGAAATAAGAAAGGATTCGAGTCTGACCCAGGCGACCTTATTCCTTTGGTTTATGTTGGTAGTAAAAGTTAATTGCCTGTTATCAATCTATCGTGTGCGCCATAGTACGGGCGTTAGCCCAGACCAATGCCTTCTGGATTGTAAAAACAGGGTAATCAAATCAGCTATTTACAGAATGGAACATCGTACCCCATGGTTTGGCCCACAGCCATCCCTACCATTTTGTGATAAATTTACGTTTTCAATGAAACATTTGTGTAAAAATGATGAATACAATTAAATATGTTTTAATGGCGTTAAGGTAGAAATACAAAAGTGTGTCATATATTTTCGGATTGGTGGTAAACAATGTCGTTAAGGCTGCCAATCTGGCCTATTATTAATCTGAATTCAACAATGTAAATAATAAATTTCAAACATGTAGGCAGGTTGATGTTATCAAAATATAGTGGCGGTAAAATCGATATACAGACAATAAAAAGCGTTGTTGTTTTATTTATACTCACATTGACGTCGTGCAGCGGAATTGACGATGCGCTAAATATTAGGCCACTAGAAGTTAGCAGCATAGCCGAGCCAGAGCCAAACAAAGTTAAGTTTGTAGCTATCGGTGATACAGGACGAGGAAATGCTGGTCAACTCGAAGTTGCAAATGCCATTAAGACGAAGTGCGCTAAAAATGGTTGCGATTTTGTGCTTATGTTGGGCGACAACATCTATAATTCTGGCGTGAGTAGCATCAATGATGAGCAGTTCCAGACCAAGTTTGAAAATATTTATAAAGATCTGGCTATGCCATTTTATATGGCACTAGGCAATCATGATTACGGGGGGAAGGGCGCAGGATACGAAGTAATAAAGTCGATTCATCAAGTCAGATATACAAACGTTTCTTCTAAATGGAGAATGCCAGGGCATTTTTACAAGTTTCAAGTTCTAAATACGCTGTTTATTGCATTGGACACCAATTCACAATTATTCAATGTAGCGAGTGACCAGCATCGGGATGTTCCCAATTGGATTGCTGAATCCAGTGCAACATGGAAAATTGTCTTCGGCCATCACCCATATAAGTCAAATGGACGTCATGGAAATGCAGGAAATTATGATGGGGTGTCTGGCGCGCACGTAATTAGTGGAGATGGCGTAAAAGAATTCGTAGAAACAGTATTGTGTGGCAATGTCGATTTGTATATTTCCGGACATGATCATAATCGACAATGGTTAGAAGCAGATTCAGATTGTGTAGGCACCCAGTTGGCGGTTTCCGGTGCCGGTGCTACTACCACTAAATTACAGGGGCACAACCCTACTCGATTTGAAAAAGATACGTTGGGCCTATTATATATTTCTATTGATGGCAGTACCCTTATAGCTGAGTTTGTCGATGTTGACGGAAAAACAGAGTTTACACATACAATGGAAAAAAGATAGTTTATAAAAAATCAGAACATGTGAAATACAAAATCTAAATTTTGCCGAGTGAAAATAAATTGTTAGGTATGCAGCGTCAATATCACCATGACAAGCAGGCACTTGTGCTGCTTGAAAGGCGCTGCAGCCCGAAAGTCTGCGCTACCAATGATAGCCGAAGGTCATAACCGTGTGCAAACCCCCAGCTTCGAGATCATTGCTAAAAAGGGACACTTCAGCTTCAGAATAGCGGATATCAAATCCGATATTTAATTTGTTAATGATGGTCCAGTAAATCCCGGTGCCAATCCAGAATCCTGCTGCTTCATCATCGTCAGTTTCAGTGAAAAAACTGGATCCTCCCCTGCGTCTTTCTAAGTCAGCAAATATCAGGGCAAGACCGCCACCGACATAAGGTTTGACAGGAGAATTGCCTATATCAAATATCTTGCGTATACCTATGTGTGTTTCAATGGTGACGCCCGATTCATCGAAAGCGCTGCTTCCATTGTCCTCTGCATCTGCAGAAAATAGAGTGCCAATCATTATGCTGAGAGGCCAATCGTTCATTTTAAAGTCAAAAGAGGCACCTAGCTCGACCTGGTTATCAAATTTTCCCCAATCGTCTTCATCTAAGTTTTTGTTGCCAATCAGGCCGTGGACATTTGCACTCCAGTCTTGCGCTTGAACGGCAGGAACAGCGAGCATTGCACACGCCGCAATGATCATTGTTTTTCTGCAAATATTTTTATAAATAAAATGTTTCATTGATTGCCTCCGTTAATTTTCGTTTATCTTTTCCGCTTTAGTCATTTTGTGCAATTTGATTCATCGGTCTTTTATAGGGCGATTAGAGATAGATGTAAACTTTATGACATAGATTTGTCAGTCCTGATTTAATTCTGAATTATGGGTACAGCTCTGCATAAATTGCAAGCAATCGAAAGATAATTCAGTGTAAGAACAAAAGACACAAATATCACTAATATTTGAATGTGGATACTATGACACTAATATATAGAAAATCCAAAAAAGTGGAATAAAAAATAATTTAAACCTTATTTCATATTATTTGCCAAGCGAAAATTGCACAGAGGATTGATTTGCCTATTAATACTATTTTATTCCTTCGAGTGTTGCCTGACACTTAGATGGAACCTTCAGTCAATCTTTATTCCAGTATTTTACTCTTGGGCGCGGCTCACGGCATTTTTTTAGCGCTGGCGATTATAATGCTGCGGGCGGGAATCGTATATTGCCATTGTTGTAGTGATTTATACCATGAGGTATTTGGTGCTGCGCCAACCTGTGATATTTTCACATCAGCTTGATAAACAAAATGCTGTGCCTGTTGACAATGTCGATCGCGCTCGATGCGGGTTTTAGTTCCAAATCTGCATTTTACACGGCTTTTAAAAAACACACGGGGGATGGGTCTTGGCTAATATAAAAAGTCATCGGTGATGGGTTGGTGTTAGAGAAGTGAGGATGAATGGACGGGTTAGACTATTTTAGATTGAATAAATATTGGCAGCACTGGATGATCTCAATGGCAGTGCTGCCCGAAATATTTTTTACTGATATTTTAATAACAACTAACAGGGATGGTTAGGTTATACCAGCCCTGTCAATGTCTACCAATCCAATCAGTACTTGTACAGCACCACAAGTGTTACTGGCACTGGCTAATGGGCGTAGTCGTCTGTGTGCAAAGGTACTCCACTACGCGTGCTATCTCGTTCGGTTTCAAATCGCGGAACATGAGTGAAGGTGGCATGGTCTTGACATCTTCACGCGCTAACTGCAAACGATCGATTGCCACACCTATTTCCAAATCACGTGCGGCGCCCGTCAACACACCGCCAACGGTGTTACTCATGGCATTGAGGTCCACGTTGAAACGTGCGCGGTTGATGTTTTGGTCCAGTCTTGAGTTGTGGCATTGAGCGCACGTTTGCAACAGTATGCCATTCGCATCCAGGCCAGGCTCCACCGCAAATCCGATTTCGAAAAGTCGTGATTCAAGAAAAGCATCGCGCAAGTCCGGTAAACTGGCGGGGTCGAGGACACCGTTCAGATATCCCTGATAGGCCTGCGTCAGTACGGCAAGTAGACTGGCGTCTGTCATTTTTATGTCGTGATAGGGTGCGGGAATGAACAGCCCCGATGAGCTTGCTGCATAAAGCCCGTCCCATGTGGTGCTGGTGCCGGGTATGTCGTTATTCTCCGGCTGGGCGGGCGATGAGTTATTAACTTCATTTTCAATTTGCCTGGAATTGAATATGTTGGGCTGGTTAGCAAAACCATTATCGACCACAAAGTCTTCCAGGTTGGCCGGGTCAGAAGCGTTGATCAATCCCGGCGGTATTCCGGCGTAGATCTCACTGGTTCCTCGTGCAGCGACAAAATCGCCTAACAGGGCGCGACCCCCAGGCCGGTTATTGCGAAACCAGTGGCTCCAGGGGTTTCGCAGTTCCTGCATCCGTAGAATTTTTTTTGTGCCCGGTCCGTTTATCTGATGACACTGACGGCAATCAAAGGCGGTATTTTTAAGATCATCCTCGTTATAGAGCGTGACCTGTGTCCAGTTGCTCTCTACAGCAGGTGTCAGCAGATCGCCATTGGTGCAAGCCGTGGCATTGCACGCTTGTTCAAACACCACCAGAAAAAACGTCAGTTGGTTTCGGTTTCGATCTCTGACAACGATTTCTGCAAATTGATCGCCGCGAGCGAATCCCAGCGCGACAAAGCCAGCACCTGGTCGGCTGAAAATAATGGCACGTGGATTGATCGCGTTGACAAATTTTGAAACCAACGAGGTCGAGTGTCCGGTCAGGGCAAAAGCTGGGTTGCCGCGCCTGCCGTTGTTGTTCCTTCCGGTTGCATTGGGATTGGTAAATTCCAGACCCAGGCCACGTTGCAATTCTTGCAGGCTGGTAATGGCTGCCGGATTGCCGTTACAGAAGATATCTCGTACAACGTTGTCATCCGCAGATTGTGCCATGCGTGCGCACACGATATTTGTTTGCACTTGTCCGCTTGGCAGGTTGGCAAGTGGCTGTTCACTGGTGGCCAATGAAGAATCGGGATCTGTAAAGTTTGCAAAAATATATTCCGCAATATTCGTAGCGCAACTGCCGGTGCACAAGGCAGGATTTGTAGGCGGCATTGATGTTTCAGTAATGCTGGTTAGTTCAGCAAGTGTCATGTTGCGCGTAAGCCCACGAATAACGCCGGTTCCCTGTCCGTTTAGTCCGTGGCAGCCTGCACAACCCTGGCTGCTAAACAAAGCTTCGCCGACATTGGCGACGGGTGGGACGGCGGGCGGCGGTGGTGCTTCTGCCGTAGTGAAATTTTCAAAAATATATTGGGCAACATTAGCTGCGCAGACTCCGCTGCAAGCTGCGGGATTTCCTGCCGGCATGGTGTCTTCAATGATTCCCGTCAGTGCAGATAGGGTCATATTGCGTGTCACACCAGTAGTGTCCGCTACGCCCCGCCCATCCAGGCCGTGACAGTTTGCGCACGTTGACACATACACATCGGAACCCACCACCGGAGCGGGAGGAGGAGCAGTAACGGGTACGGTAAAGTTGTCCGCTATATATTTTGCGGTTTCTACAGCGCAATTGTCGATGCATAATGTGGCGTCGGATAAGGGCATGGTGTTCTGGATAAGCAAGGTCAGTTCTTCGACGCTTAAGTCCCGCGTCAGACCAGTGACTGTTCCCACGCCCAATCCACCAACTCCATGGCAGCTTGCACAATTATCCGTATAGAAAGTTGCGCCGGCATTGACTACTGGCGGTGCTATAGGAGGTGTTTCTGTGGGGATGGCAAATTTATAATAAACATATTCCGCGGTCAACGTGGCACAGTCAGCAACACAGGCTGCCGGGTTAAGCTGTGGCATCCTGTTTTCAATGATAGTGGTGAGATCCGCGATGCTCAGATCCCGTGTTAAGCCCGGAATATCGCTGCCACCGTTGCCATCTGCACCATGGCATGACGCACAACCAGCGCTGTACAGGGGTTCGCCAGTAGCGGGTGGTGCGACAATAGGTAATGGATCATTGGTAAAATTATCAAATACGTACTGCGCAACTTCCTGAGCGCATACGCCTTCGCAGGATGCAGGTTGTTCCGGCGGCATTGCATTGGCGATAATGAATTCAATGTCTTCGAGTTTTAGGCTACGCTTTAACCCTGTATAGATCGCAGAGCCCGCTCCATCGGAGCCATGACATTCGGCACAATGAGTTTCGTAGGAAGCCTGTCCCTTAACCTCACCGTCGCTATTATCAGGTGTATTGAAAGGCAGAGGCTCAATCAGGCCGTCATTGCTAGCATTGCTACAGGCGCTAAGTCCAACAACGAGCATTATGAAAACAAGCAAGGTAGATGTTGGGCGCAATAATCCGCCCTCTTTGAAGATTTTATTAAAATCCATTTTGAACCCCTACAACAAATATTATGTGTAAGACAACTGGAGATTTATCCAATGATCACGTTCTTTATTCCAGTGATCAAGTTGCCATCCGTAGCCCTATCTCTAAATAACATAAGCAAGTATGTTATATACCCGTGGCGATTGAGATTTAGGTGTAACTGCACGCCCCCTTTATTCCATGGCTGCGTTGAAATAAATAGGACGCACATTTACACCTAAATCCCAAACGCCACGGGTATAGAGCAGTCAATGCGAGTATTTTCACCTAGCACTTATATCTAATCCAAATAAGCTAACTTTACTTTTTATAAAGCCCTGCAATAAACATTCCCGGCTATTCTATAGGAGAATAGCCGGGTAAACAATTAGATAGAAGGATTGCTGAAAAAGCCCGAGTTATCTATTTACCATTTATTACTTAAATTACTGTGATGTAGATCACGTAATCATTGCACCATATATATGGACAAAATTTAGATTGAAAGTAAATAAGTGGGTCGTACCAAGTTAAGTAATTGAATGAAAATAAAAAACGTCAATAAAGTTTTTTTTGATCTTAAATGGTATGTTTTTATACCAAAATGAGTCGATTTATCGTTTGTCACTTTCTCTTTTTGCACCCTGCATTTTAATGCTAAAAAACTTTATTAAGGCTTAAAATAGTCTGCTTTTTTTAGAAAATTATTTTTATAATTAGATAGCTTGGTTCGACCCGTTACATGCGCAACATTATTCAAGTAAACATATCATCGTTATCTCCACTGGGTGTTTTTGATTGCTCAGTTAATGACCTGTACTGTTAGTTCGGGGGCTTTAATTCAGACATACGTTTCAGCGCCCTGAAGATATTGCTGTTGCTGTCGAGTGATCCATTGAGAAATTTTTTCACTGTCTATGCCTTGCTCTTTTAATATTACGGCGGCCATATCGATGCCGGCAGGTTGGCTGATGGGTTCGACCGCTACCATGCCTAATTTACTGTATTTTACAGACTCTTCCTGATTTTTAACCGAAATGAATCGGCGCAGGTTGGGATAACGTTGTTTTACTATCGGCGACAATTCACGGGAGATTTCGTACCTGCCTTGAGTAATCACGATAACCTTAGCACGTGACATATTGACTGTGTCGGCAAGACGTAAATCAGAAAGGTCGCCAAATGCCACGGGATACCCCTCAGTACGGGCTTCTACGAAACGGTCATGGTCGCGTTCGAATGCTTTATAATGAATATTATGCGCTTCCAGACTATCAGCCACGGTGCATCCAACCTCATCCATGCCAAAAATGACAACTTCATCTGCGTTGTCTTTCGATTGTAGATTCGATGCACCTTCTTCTGCTTCATGCCAGGCAAAATCCTCTCTGTGTCTGGCCAGGTAATGACCGAAGTTAGCCAGAAAGGGTGTTAATGCAAGACTGATGGCAATGGCAGCAACGATAATGGCAGAATATTCATTGCCCAGTGCCAGACCTACGGCAGGTACCGCAAGTACCACAAAAGCGAATTCGCTACCTTGTGCCAGTATGAAGGCCAATTGAATAGAGGTGCTCACAGGAAATTTAAATATTCGTGCGGCGAGAAAAATCAAAGCAATTTTTACCATCACCATGCCAGCAGCTACTGCCAATATCCAATACCACTGCGCCAACAATATATGGGTATTAAGCGACATGCCTACGGTGATAAAGAAAAAACTTAACAGTAATCCGCGAAATGGTTTTACTTCTGTTTGGATGATGTGGCGATAAGGTGTCTCGGCAATGATCATGCCCGCCAGGAAAGCGCCCAAGGTAAGCGACAGTTCCATCTCGCCCGTTGCGCCTGCGGTAGCCAGAACAATCAATAGTGCCAGCGCAGTAAACGATTCTTCATTCTTTGTTTGCGAGATGAGTTTAAATAACGGCCAATGACAAACCGGCCCAATAAGAGCGCGGCGATAAAAGCGAGTGCTGCCTTGACACCCGCAGTTGCGAGTTGAGTGCCTAGGGAATTCTCCTCAGCGCCTAATGAGCTCGCCATGATAAGTAGAAAAATGGCACAGATATCCTGAAAAATAAGCACCGCTGTCGCGGATACGCCAATGGGACAGCGTTGCACACCTAAATCGTTAATAGCCTGAAAGGCAACCGCCGTAGAAGAAAGCGCTAATGCTGCACCTATAACAATGGCGACATCCATTGGCATACCGGTCCATATAGCTAGCAGAGACAGACAGACCATACACAGAATGACCTGTAGTGGACCTAAACCGAGAATGTCGCGTCGCGCGTTCCAGATATGGCCCAGGGAAAAATGCAGACCAATATCAAAAAGCAGGAAGACGACGCCCA
>JAADIM010000063.1:10227-16602 GCA_013151345.1 Gammaproteobacteria bacterium | reverse complement strand
GAATCATCTCACATCAATGAAACATTTGATTTCGATACTGTTGTTTCAACCACTAAGTCAGTCCAACACAAGGATCAAGACGATGATCTCACTATAACAACGACGATTAGCGTTACAGCAGAGCAATAAGCGAAGAAATATTTTGTATGTTTGGCGGGGTTGACAGATGAGAACCCCGCTTTTCGAAAAAGCATGACAATTGTTATCTGAGGCATTTGTGGAGATAAAAATAAGTGTAGTCACGCATAAAAAAAGGCCGATACCCTATTATACAAGTGGCGGCCTTTTTTACCTCTAATGTTCTTCGTGATTATAGGTGTCCGTTTTCATGCATTCCAAGAAAGAAAATCGCCCATACAACGATTGAAATCCAGATAGCTGTCATCATATTGCACCTCCAGAAAAAAAGTTGTTGATATCATCTACCGCCCAAACTGGTGTAGTGTTCAAAAAAATAAAGAGCCTAAAGAACCTGTGCTATTAGTATCAAGTATGGTTGTATACTGAGAACTTTAGAAATCAAACATAATTATGTGGTCGACAGATAAGTAGGGTTTTACTAGGCTATAAAAAAACCCTTTGATCAAACATGATGATTTTTCAGACAAAATAAGGGTTGCTCGAATCAGGCTCGAAATAGCTATTAGCAAATAAGGTTTTTTTATCAGGAATTGAGCAATAAATGAAAAAAATAAAATACATATATTAATTAGATTGATAAATGTTATAAGATAAAGCAGCTCAAGTGGTGCTTAAAATAGCGGAAATTTTTCCATTTTAACAAATAAACACGGAGCATAATCATTAAACATAATTTGTTTTCCGCAGTGATATTGTTGCTTCTTGGCGTAAACGTTGCTGGTTGCTCTACGGACTAATGGAAAGATATGGCGGGTATATTAAATATGTTGAAGTGACTTATCGTTGATTGGATATTTAATCTTTTCTTAACACAGTTTGGCCTCTTTGAGCAGGAATTTTTTTAAAGGTCAGGGTTGCAGTGGAAAGACGTTGGTTTTTGATGTGTATAAAGGCACTGATCTACAAGGTACTCACGCAAAACCTACAGAGGCAATTGCGCAGCGCACTGTACGTTTTCTGCAATGCCAGCAATTGATTCACATTCCCCCGTTCACAGACAAAGTCAAGGTAGCCAGCTTCTCACTGCATGCAGTCTGTTCATGCTCCTTACCTATAAATTGCCATGGGGTTAAAAAGTCATTATCCTGTTTGAGTCAGAACAACAGAACGGGAAGGTGGTTGATTTGGTTCAATACAGATAACCGAATTTAGCCAACGGACCCGACCAATACACACTTAAGGAGCTATCATGAAACAAGGAGCTATCATGAAAATTGTCAAACTTACCATCACTATTCTTCCTTTATTGCTTTTGTCCGCCTGTGTCTCCAGCGGTAAATTTGAGGCAGCGCTAGCAGAGAAGGACGCTATGCGTCAATCCTTGGAAAGTGCCGAGGATGAAATTAGTCGTAATAAAGAGCAAATTAAAAAAACAACGCAGGAATTAGAGTCGGCCAAAAAGCAAGTTAAAGCTACTCAGGATGAGTTAAGCACACTTGAAGCAAAAAAACAGGCTCTTCAGAAAGAGCTTTCTGAATCTCAGGCGCAAATGGCCACACTGAGCGAAATTGAGGCCGAAACTAAACGCCGTAATGAAATATATGCACAATTTGTTAATCGACTGAAAACCATGATCGATGGTGGCCAATTAACAGTCAGTATTGAACAAGGCCGAATTGTTATTAATCTTCCTAACAATGTCCTGTTCAGTAGTGGAAGTGCTAATTTAAACCCCGAAGGTAAAGAAGCCCTGGCTCAAATCGCTAGTGTACTTGGTCAGTTCTCAGACAGGCGGTTTCAAATTGAAGGGCATACCGATAACAAGCCAATTAAAAGTGCGCAGTTTCCCAGTAATTGGGAATTATCCACTTCCCGAGCACTTACCGTTATCCATCTACTGGCAGATATGGGGGTTACTCCCGAGAATATTTCTGCTGCCGGTTTTGGTGAATTTCGCCCAAGAGCTGATAATGAAACAGAAGAAGGCCTGAAACTCAATCGCCGTATAGAAATTGTTATGTTGCCAAACCTTGATATTCTTTCTAGTGAGCTACCGAAAGTAGCGCCTTAGAAAATTGTCTCCTCAGCAAAATCTGCAATTGAATTGGTGTGAATTGGTGGGACTCGAATTCTATCGTTTTTAGTTTGAGGCTGATCCTATTAGCTTTCCACACAATTTCAACTATTGCGAGAATACGGAAAATCCAGGTCAGAGAACAATAAAGGGCAGGCTCGATGAAAATTTTGACTATAAAAAAATTAACAATAAATTTCATGGCCGGGTTGTTGGTATGTGTAATTCCATTAGTAGTGATGGCGCATGACGATGACGAGCTGGGCAGATTGCTTTCAACACATGAAGATGTGATAAAGAAGTTAATATATATAAAAAAGTATTCGTGGTTGCCAAGGTGGTTGTCGATGAAAGTAGGCCCTCTCATTAAAAACGGACATAACGGAGGTTTGATTGATATTGATACTTTGTTGCCGGATAATCCAGCGATAAAAGCAGATGTTTGCGGCGAAGACACTCGCAATAGCACTGTTAGAGAGGCGGTGTTATGTACCATAACCGATGGGATTGGAAACCTTGATGGAGGCAAAATAGGTTTATCAACCCAAGGGCGTGAACTGTGGGCGGCTAGATTGGGGAACCCTTTTGGTACCCGCGTGTTTTATATCACCCAGCAACACGGCAACGAGCCTGCCGGCACTGAAGCTGTTCTTCGCGTACTAAAATCATTAACAAGACCACCATTTTATTTAGATGAAATTATAATGCTGCTATCCCTCGATATTATTATACTTGTCCGGGCCAATCCTGACGGTGGAGAATATGATCCGAGAAATTGTTTTGTTGGTGCCCATCCGCTGGGGCAAGTTGTTGCAACTGACTGCGGATTAACCCGTACTAATATCGATCTAAAGGCAGGGGGTGGATATACCCGGGACTCGGAGCCTGATTTTTTTGGGGTTGTGGGTGTGGGTTATAATTTAAATCGCTATCATTATCCAGGGTTGGACGTGCCCATTCGACCTGTTGAAAGCCAAGCGATGGTGGCTGCAATTATTTCCTCAGACCCGGATTATGTGATTGATCTTCATGGCGACCTCCAGAAAACTGTTTGTAGAATTGACCCTGACAGTATCAACCCTGGTGCGATCTTGGGTGCTTTTACTAACGCGGCATGTATTTTCAATGATCCAAACGAGCCACTACTCGGCGGTGTTGTACCGGAATCTGAAAGAGTGGTTTTCTCTCCAGTGGGTGGCAGTGGTAACGAAGATGGTGGAATCAAGCAAAAAAGAGCAAGAACTTTGCTGGCAAAAATCGCACGCGGTATTCAAGATGAGGGTTTCGGTAAAGTGACTCGTTTTGGTCAGATCCAAACGGGTGCAGGTATAGCTACCGGGGGTACAGCGGGTGCTTACGCAGATATAGGGCCCATATCTATTGGATGGGAGTCAGCCAACTTTGATTTGGATGTGGCGCTTGGTGCAAGAGCGGTAGTGAATGGTGCCCCTCAGTTTGTTTTAACAACGGGTAAGCCCGATGCGAAAACGCTTGAAAAGCAAATAAACATCAATGCTCACGCCTTTGTGGAATCACTAATGGTTGTTACCAAATTTAAACGTAAAGAGCCTCAGAATGAAGCAGGTTATTGTGACATTCCAATACCTACCGGAATAGCTGTAGCGACGTTGGCAGAAGAATTTTTTGGACCCAATCCATTCACTGAAACTGCAGTGATACTTACTACAGAATTCAATCCTGTTTCAATGTTTGATTCATGTAAAAATAACCCATAAAAAATACGGTAAACGCAACTTAACAATTTTTACAACACAGCTTCGGTTGCGTTCCTCGCATTACGCGAAGTATCACTTCCCTTTGTGATCTTTCAGCAGATTATCTCAAGCTACTGATTCATTAAAATATTCTCTACTTCCTGCGTTTTAAGCCTCGAAGCTGTACTGCGCGCATGCGTCGCTTGTTTTGCCCTAAGCACATGAAATAATTAATAAATTAAATACGGCATACAACTTGCTGATAGATATTAGGTAAACGTATCTACAGCTCGTTGTGCGAGCTATGGATGTTAGCCAAACCATACATATGAAAGTATTAAGGAGAATAGGATATGACTACTTTAAAAGAGCAATTAGAACAGCGTGTTGCCGCGACGACAGAATGGGAAACACGACGCCAAGCTGGGGCTAACGGCCCGAATATGGCACACCTATGGGTGCTCGCCTGTATGGATGAGCGCATGCCGGTGGATGAGGCACTTGGTATCCGTGCGGATACACCTGTCGGTGGCGGTGACGCGCATTTGTTTCGTAACGCGGGAGGAATTGTGACAGATGATGCGATTCGTTCGGCGATGCTGACAATCAATTTCTTTGGTACACGCGAGATCGTTGTGCTTCAACATACTGGTTGCGGCATGTTGTCTGCCAATGGTCATGACCTGGAAAAGGCATTGCGCGGCCAAGGTATTGATGTGGACAATATACCTATTGATCCTTCTCTACCTGAATTGACGCTGGATAAAGGTGCCTTCGCGAAATGGATTGGCATGATGGAAGACGTGGACAAAACTTGCATCCAGTGTGTTGATCAGCTTCGCAATCATCCGCTGATCCCCGATGACATCACCATTAGTGGTTGGATTTGGGAAACTGAATTCAGACGACTGCGTGCACCTGATCTGAACGCACCCACCCGTGCAGTTTCTCAACCGACGGCAGCATCCATGGGTGTGAAAGGTAAACAACCACCTCGTTGGAAGTGATTCTTCGTTGTTAAGTTCCTCCTTCATTATGGAGCCAGGGTCTGCGGATGTACCCGGTCTTTATCTTTTTACGTGGTACATCTCAGGAGACAGACATCATGCCGATTTATGACTTTCGCTGCAACCCGTGTGGACAACAGTGCGAGGTACAACAGTCCATGAACGCACCGCCTCCCATATGTCTGGATTGTGGCAATGATATGGAGCGCTGGTTTAGTTCTGTACCTGTCGTGCATGGAGGAGCAGCAAGGGGACGGGAGCAAGCGGCACGTTCTTTACCTCAGTGTGGTAAGGGCTGCCGCTGTTGTCCTTAACGGGAGAATCTGCATCACTGCGAATTTGTCGTTCGTAGGTAACTTAAAGCGAGTTAAGATAAGGAGTATAACTTATGTTTATCACAAGCCAATCTTTAGGTCAGCAGAATCACTGGGATCATGCCGGCATCGGTGCTTCGTTTCTCTGCGTATTACATTGTTTGCTAACGCCATTTCTTATTATGGCCCTTCCAGCCTTAGCAGCCACAGAGCATCAAACGCACAGCGTGTTTGTTATCATCATATTGTTGTTCGGAATGCTGGCGTTTATTCCTGGTTATATTAAACATCACAATAAATCTGTTCCGTTAGTTGGCATTATGGGTGTCTCTATGATCACCCTGGCAGCAGTACTTCCCGAAGTGGAAAATGCTGAGATGATAGAAACCGGTCTGGTTCTTGTAGGGGGTATCGCATTGATTTCAGCACACTTGCGCAATGCCTATTGGTGTCGTTTTTGCAGCAAGTGCAGTGATACATGTTGTGATTTTGCAGGGGAGAAAAAAGATTCACCGGTATCTTTATGAGCTATCTCAGAAGCAAAGTGTGCAGCTGTGGTGACGGAGCGACTTATATACCCGTAGCGATTGAGATTTAGGTGTAACTGCACGCCCTCTTTATTCCATGGCTGCGTTGAAATTCCTCGCACAATAGAGCGACTATTACTCGTCATTTCGCCTTGCCATGAAATAAATAGGACGCACATTTACACCTAAATCCCAAACGCCACGGGTATAGCTCGAAAATGAAAACAGCTTCGGTTTACTGTCTGTTATGTTTTCTCCAAAGGCAACAGTGCTGACTGCGTTTGGTTGCAGATGATTTATCAGGCTGGTGTTCGCGACGAACATGATATAGGAGATCAAATGTCTGATTTCAAAGAATTGTTTGTTTATGCCTGCCGTCCGAAAACAGTGTGGAGGGCACTACGTGTATCAGCCGTCGTGGGTACACTTCTGGCTGTTATCAATCACTATGATGAATGGTTCGTCGCTGAGGTATCGACTACTAACGTCATCCAGATTGTCCTCACGTATCTGGTGCCGTATCTCGTATCTACCCATGGACAAGTGTACGGAAGTCGTAACCGCTAGCTTTATCCTAAATTAATCAGTTGGATCGTAGCGAGGGTGCCTAAGGTGCTGAAGATAGCGTGTTTTTCCATTTTTTAAGGCGATCGCGTA
>JAADIM010000063.1:0-10218 GCA_013151345.1 Gammaproteobacteria bacterium | reverse complement strand
TTCTACGAGTGAGTCTTAAAAACTGGAAAAACGCGTTAGATTCAGTGCATTAGGTGCCCGCAGTAGATCCAACTGATTTATTTAGGTTTATACAGACGATCTACATAATTGCTTGAGCACTTTCAATAAAGAGAAGAGTAACTGCAAAGATGGAATCATTACTTCGCGTTTTCAGTAAGGCAAAAATGTATAAACGGCTGATTATAAATAAAATAATCTATTGGCATATTTCGTGCTGATAGAGATTAAAACTACCGCGAGGGAGATGTAATGAAGAAACATTTTTTAGCAATAGTCGTATTAATAACAACCATCAGTAGTGTTGTGTACGCGCCTGTAAGTTTGGCGGATACAGGCGATTGGTTGGTGCGATTACGCGCACTACATGTGAGTCCGAACGATGATAGTGGTTCTGTATCCACTCTTCCCGGATCGAATGTGAGCGTTGGGTCTGACACGACGGTCGAATTGGATTTCACTTATTTTGTTACGAGAAATCTAGGTATCGAAGTCATCCTCGGTAGCAGCCAGCACGACATTAATGCCGGGGGCAGCATTGCAGGATTAGGCAACATTGCAGAAGTGCGTACCTTACCGCCCACAGTCACTTTGCAATATCACTTTCTGCCCGATTCCACTGTAAGACCCTATGCTGGTATCGGTATTAATTACACGAAATTTTATAATCAAAAGGTAAGCAGTAGTTTGGAAAATGCGTTGGGGCCAACCAGTGTCGATCTCGACAGCTCATTGGGTTTAAGCGGACAGATAGGTCTCGATATTAATTTAAATCAAGATTGGTTCGTCAACGTTGATGTCAAATATATTCATATGGATACCACGGCAACACTTAATTCAGGTGGTGTAATACGCACGGTAGATGTCGATATTAATCCAGGGTTTTTCGGTGTGGGTGTGGGAAGACGTTTTTGAATCATATAGCGATTCAGTTTTTTACTGTATTTGGAAAATATAATTATGACAAAAAAATTAAATATTATTTGTGTTTCAGGCACACGTGAAAACTTACAAATGGCCGCGATGTTTGCCGCAACGGCCGCCGTTAGTGGAAGCAGGGTCTCTGTATTTCTCTCTATGAATGCGTTGAGTTATTTCGTCAGAGACAACCAGCAATCTGCACCTGCCGAGGGTGAAATTGGCAAACTGATGGTGCAGAAAAACGTTCCTCCCTTTGAGCATTTGTTTTGCCAGGCTGTAGAACTCGGAGAAGCAAAACTGTATCCCTGTTCCATGGCAATGGAAGTGCTGGGTATTTTGGAGTCGCAATTGCAATCTTATATTGAAGCGCCGACCGGCCTCACAAAATATCTCTCGGATATTGGGGATGGTCAAGTCATGACATTTTGAGTGAGTGGCCACGGGGCAATACAGCAGACATTCAGAGGTACAAATGGGTACACCAAAACAAGTGGATGCACGAAATTCTTTTTGTCCTGGACCGTTGATGGAATTGATCGCGGCCATGAAAATGGCCGAGGTAGGTGACGAGTTGGAAATCCTGTCGTCGGATAAAGGTTCTGCAAACGATATCCCTGAATGGATCAACAAAGTTGGACACGCGTTGTTGGAGAGCTATGAGGAAGCAGGCATATACCACATTCGGGTGCGTAAAACTAAGTAAACATTAAGCAGGCGATTTATTAACTATCAGGAGTCTGGATATGAAGAAAATTGTCATTGTCGGAGGTGGTACCGGTGGAACCATACTAGCAAACAACCTGGCGCGTCGTCTTGCACCGGAATTAAAGGCTAGCGAAGTACGCATCACTCTACTTTCCGCATCGGATAAACATATGTATCAGCCAGGTCTATTGTACGTTGCATTTGGCCGCATGTCTTCTCAGGATCTGTATCAAGATCAGGCATCACTACTCGCGCCAAGCATCGTATTTCATGTTGATCCGGTAAAGACATTTGATATGGATAACAATCGGGTCGTAACCGAAAGCGGCGTCAGTCATGATTATGATTATTTAGTGATTTGTACCGGGTCACGCTCTAATCCTGAAAGTGTTCCGGGATTGGCCGAATATGCCAACCATGTTTATACCGTTGAAGCAGCGGAGCAGACCTTTAAATCACTCCAGCAGTTTGAAGGTGGCCGTATCGTAATAGTTACCGGAGTACCACACAAGTGTCCGATGGTGCCGCTGGAACTGACGTTTATGATGCATGACTATTTCAGGGACCGTGGCATTCTGGATAAGGTGGAGTTCTATTACACCTACCCAATCGGGCGTCTGCATTCTCTGGAGAATGTAGGCAAGTGGGCGCAAGGTGAATTCGACCAAATGGGGATTAACTACGAGACCTTGTTCAATGTTAAAGAAATCGACGGGCAGAAACGCCAGGTGCACAGCGAAGAAGGCAGCATTGTCGACTACGATTTGTTGATCTCTGTTCCACCGCATAACGGTATGCCCGTCATACTGGAAAATGCTCTTGGTGCCGGAGGCTGGATTCCAACCAATCCAGCGACCTTGCAAATGGAAGGCCGCGAGAAGGTATTCGTGCTAGGCGATACCACTAATATTCCGATCAGCAAAGCGGGTTCCACTGCACATTACGAAGCAGAAGCCCTCGGCGAAAATCTTGCGGCATTGATCAGACAAGGCAGCATGGTAAGAATATACGATGGCAAAGTGTTTTGTTTCATCGAGGCAGGAAAAGATCGTGCGACCTACGCCTCCTTTGATTACAAAAATCCGCCGCAACCACAGCCGCCAACGCAAATGATTCACTGGTTCAAACTGGCGTACAACAAACTTTACTGGAATTCAGTGCGCGGTCTTTTATAATTCAATGTAAGCGGAGTGTAATTAGGAGTGTAATTATGAGTGTTGAGTCAAATACAAACACGGCTAACCTGGATCAGGAGACGACAGCCGAAGTACGCCGTGTAATAACAGGCATGCAGGATGCGCTCACCGACGAAATGGTCAGCCGAATTGCGGCAACTGTTTCAGATAGCGCAGGATTGCTGGATCAGCTAGCGCGAAGTGGTGTGGACAAAGCCATACCGACGCTTGCACGACTGGTTGAAAACGGAGACCTGGAACGTATTGCCCAGCTCGCGCGCGTGGTTGGCGCCATGCAGGACGCGGTAACAGATGAAATGATTACGCGCCTGACAGACGTCATCAGTCAGACGTTGTCGTTGTTCGAGCGTATAAATAAAGCTGGTCTGGACAATTTACTAATGATGCTACCTCAGATGATTAAGTTGTTTGAACACGTTGAACAAAACCATGTTGTTTACGATCTGGTTGATTGTCTGAACAAAGCTACGGAACAAGCGGAGATCCAGCCTTCCTCGCGAGGGGGGCTCAAGGGGTTGTGGGAGATTGCGCGGGAGCCTGACACTCAGGACGTGATACAATTTTTGTTACTCGTCAGTAAGCAGTTTCGTGCCTGTCGCATCGGCCGGCAAATACCTCAGAACAAGCCATGACGTTCCGGCCCTTCTTCGACACGCTGTTTGTCTAGCCAGTGGGCTGCGTTTCGGTTTTTTTCCGGTAGGACGACGGGTCAATGCCGTGAGCTTTTAGTTTCTGGTGGACTGCACGTGGGGTGATGCCCATAGAGCGCGCGACTTGACTGACATTGCCGGAAAACCGGTTCAGCCCGGCGTGGATGATCTTTTGCTCTAGCTCCATGGTGGCCTTCTTTTTTACGGCGCGCAAGTCGAGGTTGCTGTTCTCTTTCGGGATTGCGGATTGTTGTGTACTGTTGTCGTCTACATCAAGCTGTTCTATCACCTGACCGTGAGCAAACAAAAAGGCACGTTCGAGAATGTTTTCGAGTTCACGCACGTTACCGGGCCATGAATAAGACATGGCCGTCATCCATGCTGATTCACTCAGTACTTTGGGTTTGCATTGGTTTTTCTCAGCCAGCGTGCGAAGGAATTGAGTGACCAGGGCCGAGAGGTCTTCCAAACGTTCGCGCAACGGCGGGATATGAATGGGAACGACACTCAATCTATAAAAGAGATCTTGACGGAATTCGCCGGAGGCAATCATCGTACTAATGTTCCGATTTGAGGCACAAATAGTTCGCACGTCGGATTTCAGTGTCTGTAGTCCTCCCACACGTTCGAATTCGCCTTCTTGAAGTATGCGTAACAACTTTGCCTGTGCTGATACCGGCAGCGCGTCAATCTCATCTAAAAATAAAGTACCTTTATCCGCACGCTCAAAGTAACCGTGATGGACATTATACGCCCCGGTGAAGGCACCTTTTTCATGCCCGAACAAAGTGCTTTCTATGAGGCTCTCGGGAATTGCGCCACAGTTGACCGTAACGAAGGGCTGTTGCCAGCGGTTACTGAGTGCGTGGGTTGCGCGCGCGACCCATTCTTTACCGACACCCGTTTCACCACTAATTTGAACACTGGCATCGGATGTTGCGATGAGTTCGATGGCTTTATAGATACGACGCATTGCCGCCGATTCAGCTACGACAAAGGACTTAGGACGATTTTTTGAAGTTGGGTTGTTTTGTGTATGGCACCAGAACTTGTGTAATCCTTCCTCAACGCGTACGGCGGCACCCACGGCAACTGATTTAGCGATAACGGCACCTTTAGAGTCACTTTCGTATTCATCGCCATCGTACTGAGAAGCGGAGTCGCGATCTGTATAAATACACACCTCGCATATTCCATCGTTGGTAGCCAACCTTTTTTTGAGCGCAACCTTGGCGTAACCAAAATTGCGGGCGGCGATGCCGCCAAATACGCTTGAAGTCATGCGGCAAAGTTCGGGCGCTTCTTTAACAGCGTCACCGAAAGGGCAGCGGGTGTTCACCACCCGCACGACACCGGGTTCACTGGATGCACGGGAGAAATTGCCGCCGATCTGGTTTTTTATACTGACTATTAGATCAGAATACTCATCCAGATCAATTTTGCCATCGAGTTCATGGTGCTCACGATAGATCGTTTCGAAACAGTTGCTTGCGGCCAGGCCAAGGTGTTCGATATAGCTGAGGTGGCTTTTACAACTCGGACAACCAAGCTGGCCAGCGACCTTAGCGCTTTGAGTGACGAACGTTTGCAGGAAATTAATTGGATTGAGGTCTTTCGGGGATTTATTATTCATAATCGTCCTTGCTTCTAAGCGCGCCATAAGTAAGGCCGTCATTAATTGTTTCACTAGCGCTGAAATGCACTGAGTGGAATAAATTCAGAGTCCTTTCGTCGATTTGTGTCACAGCACTTCCTTTTTATGTGAATCAACGTAATTAGGGCGTCTGATGAGTTTATTTTTTACTGGCCTTAATTGTGTCGGCACGAAGGCCGTTCATGGTTTTATGTCTATTTATTCAGCAGCTTTCATGCCAGAACTAATTTACTTTAATAACAATAGGTTAACAGTGACCGTATCGGGGTAAACAGAACAGATATTTCTGCGGGTGGTTTGTTTACAGAAATACTCTCAAATTATCAGTAGGTTATTACTCCGACAAAGGCTTCCTGGTAGGAAGTATTACTACTCACTTTAGCAGCTCAGTGCTGTCTTGTCAGACACATTTTGTAAAATCGGTGAGGTGTTTGGTAATCGAGGGTTTTGGCAGGAGCAGGAGAGATAGCTAACAGCATAATCGCTCGCTATGTGTGATAAACGGAGTGATGATTATCCAGCGCACAACAAAAAACCATCTTGCTCAATATTGCTGCAAAACTGTCATCAAAACTGCTCAATATTTTTCAGGAGAAAAACATGAGCAGAGCCTATATCACCACATCACCTTATTTTTGGCAAAAGTTGCATAATAGATGCTTCACGAAGTTTCTTTTCAAGATAGAAACACACAAAAGGTGTGACACTGGAAATCATGATCAACGTGGTGGTGGTATCCGGCAGTTTGTAGCGCTGTACCACATTCATCGCACTACCGATATAAAGCATAAAGAGGATCCCGTGCGCCCATCCCATCACCGTCACCGCCTCGGGGACCCCGAGATAATATTTGGCTGGCATTGCTGCGAACAATAATAATAGAAACGAAACTCCTTCGACCATACTGATAATTCTAAAAATTCTGAGCATATTGATTCTTCTTACTCATGTTATTTACTGTCAGGCGCATTCAAGTTGACTTCCTGGTCCAACATCGCCACCCCTCACTCTCCCAGTGACGCTCCATGGTAAAGCCTGCCGCCACTAATATCAAATCAATGCCACCCGACGATCAACCTGCGTTTCTACGTTCAAATGGTTGTCAGTCGATTCAGGGGTATTTGTTTTATAAGCCTTTAGCTGCGTGGAATATTATAGATTGTTTGAGGGAAAAACCAGCAAATAATACTAGCCGGTTAATTTACTAAATTATGGGCAATAAAAAAGGCCAGGTCGATAATTCTACCTGGCCTTTCTCTATAAGCGTTATTTTCAGGTTTTTATCTTCGATAAATACCTGAAAATCAGATCAGTCGTTAGCCATGTCATTGCTTGTTGGGCTAGTTATTGCGCCAATGAATGCAAGACTGAACAATGTAATGAATAAGATTGGAACTAATGGATCCATGATTTTATCCCCTTGAAGTATTTAAATGTTTTTAACGTCTTAGTTTTTATAACCGAGAGAAATAGTACTTTATTAAATACTTGAGGTCAACGATCAGGTATTTCCACAAAATAATAATGGATTAAAAGAGTCGGGTATCACAAAGGCTTAGATTACTTCGTGGTTGTTTTTCGGGAGTAAGGTTAGGGTCAAAGAAAAAATATTAGACAATATGTCTTTATTTTAACTCTGACCCCAATGCCATGCCAATGCCAGGAGTGTGTGATGGAGCGGGGTAGTCTGATGTATCGTGATAAGTATTAGTATGTCAGTTAAGAAAAATAAATCAGCTTGTTGTCAAGCCTATAAAAACTAGTCCAAAACAGACTGCGAACAAAATTACTGTCAGTTCAAGTGCCATATTGATCTCCGTGAAATTAAAAAATTGTTAATAACCAGTACTTGGAAAACATTGTGTGACACGACTGACTTGAAAGCTTTGACATCGATCAATTTTTTAGTAGATTTTAAATATCTATTCAGGAATAACCTGCTAGTGCACGTAGTTGGTCGGGTTGATGGAGCTGAATGTGTTTACCTTTAGCCGTTAATAATCCGTCCTGATGGAAACGTCCCAGCACGCGACTAATGGTCTCAATTGCCAGTCCCAGGTAGTCACCAAGGTCATGCCTGGACATCCCAAGGATTAATTCATTTGGTGAATACCCCCGCACTTCAAGACGATCCGACAGGTTGCATAATATCGCGGCGACACGTTCTTCGGCCGATTTTTTACCCAGTAGGGTGACGAACCATTGTTGGGATGCAATTTCCCGACTCATTATTCGCACAAGCTGTTGTTGCAAGCCGGGCATTGCCTGGCTGAGTGTTTCAAATTTTTTATAAGGGATTGCGCAAACGTGGGTTGCTTGTATGATTTTCGCAGAACAGGTGTGAATTCCTGTTTCGATAGCGTCTAGGGCGATGATGTCACCTGGTAAATAAAAGCCACAAACCTGTTCCTTACCTTTTGGTGTAAGCCGGTAGGTTTTGATACAGCCCGATTTTATAGCATAGATTGCTTTGAAAGGATCGCCTTCGTTAAACAGCCAGGTATTGCGTTTTAGGTTATGTTGGCGGTCAATGATATTATCGAGCGCATAAAGTTCACATTCGCTTGCCTCTTTAGGGAGACAAATACGGTACAGTGCACAGTGTTTACAACTAATATTTTCTAAGTTGTTTACTGATTTTTTATACGTCGAGACAAATGAATTCATTACTACACATTACTACACATTACTACAGGGTATACATCCGCTTAATGATATCAATTGTAGATGTATTGTAATGATTGAAACTGAACAGTAGATGAATGGGTGGGAATAAGGGGTTCTATTCAATCAGCCGTGCTGAGTAAGTACACAAGGGAATTGTGTTGCTGCGCGATCAATCACAGGATTACTCCCGGTAAGTTCTTGAGAGCAATAAAATGATAGTGTTATTTCTGAATCTCTATTGGCTCTTCTAAGCCGTTTTAGAAAATATGTATGAAACCCGTAGCGTTTGAGATTTAGGTGTCAATAGCACACCCTCTTCATTCCATGGTTGCGTGGCCTGCAGGATGCAGGAGGTAGAGTAACGCAGGAGCAGTTACCGAGGAGCGGAAGCTTTGACATTCCTTGCAATAGTCCCGCTATTACTCGTCATGTCGCCTTGCCATGAAATGAATAGGGCGCATAACACCTATATCTCAAACGCACGGGTATTTAATGGGAATAGTTGTCAATCTAACAAACAAACACCTCTGCCAGACATCGCATGTTCGCACTGGCAGAGAGGCTAAAAGCGCTATTTCAGTGTTTCATCGCCTCATACACGCAAGAAATTAAGATAAGCACACCAATACCAAGAACGATTGTTTCGGCCATTATTTTACTCCTAAGCGACAAGGGTATAAATTAATCTTATGAAAGACATTATATAAACAAGGTCTTTCAGATTCATTACAGCAAAAAATAATAACCATGTCAAGATAAGGTGTATTCTTGATGTAATTACTAAACTATTAAACTCCGAGGACAGATTATTTCCGCCGATTAGATCACGTCGATATACCATTAATATGTTATTTTCATTATAAACAAAATCTTATGAATCAATAATGGTCCTCACTAACAAGAATAAAAGTTATAAAATCTTTTTAAGAAGACAGAATTTGTTCTGTTGTTAATTGATCAGATTTCACAGAGGATTCAGCAAATGTTAGTTCTTGGATGTAAGCGTCCTATTCTTGCCATAACAATATCTTTTCATTGTCATGCTTACTTTACGCATACGGGCGGTTCGTTAAGTTATTTGATTCTCGTTGTTCTCTACTTTGTTTCCGTTATTTGACAAATGCACAAAACAAGACTTGACCCCGCGCCTGCTATTATTAGTGACAGAATACTAACTGTAGATGGTTACGGTATTTTTTGACGTTTTGTGATGTTATTCACATACCTAAGTGCTTGTTATCCGGATACTATATTTATTCCAAAACAACATCATTTGAGAATATATAGACATAAGTAATTGATCCATAGGGGGGTTGTTCATGAATTTTTTTGATAAACAAAAAGTTAAATCGCGGTTGACGATAGTGGCGTTTGGCGTGTTCGGACTTTTTATTGCATGGGTGTCAGATGTGAATGCATTTGAATCGTTCTTTGCTAGCCGTGGTTGCGATGCCGCTGGTTGTCATGATGGGGCGCTTCCAATAGCCACGCCTACCTGCGTTGGTTGCCATGCACACGGTGCTCACAGTAACAGCGACAAAGGCGTGCAACCTCCTGCTACTGCTGATGATATGAATATCACGGCGAGCACGGATGCGACAACGTATACTGTAGGAGATACGATTGCGATTACTGTGGATGGTGGGTATGAGAAACGAGGTTGGGTACGAGTAATTGTTTACAACGATAATGGAGACGTGGTAGCCCAAAGTAAAGGTACTTGTGATAGTACTACGTCTAGTAACATCACCACGCCAGCATGTTCTAATGGACTATCGATGCCGATTACTTTACAAGTGACTGCGAATATAACGGGAACACAGATGTGGACCGCCAGTTGGTATGGTAATTCGGATGACGTTGCAGGGTCTACTGGTGGCTTAAATGGAACACTAGTTACTGTTGTAACTGAGCCGGGTTGGCTAGAAGATTTAGGTAACGCTGGCCACGGCGAAGAGATTGTATCTATCCCTTCATTTACGGTTAATGACGCCCCACCGGCAAGTAGTGGTGGCGGTGGTGGTAGCCTAAGCTGGTCTGCATTAGGCTTGTTACTTTTAACCATTATTGGGATGTTGGCAAAAAATCGCCAAACGAAGTTAATACCAATAAGACATAAAGATTAAGTAACACACAACAACATAGTTAGCGTTAACACAAGAATGGGCAATTGCGAAAGCATTGCCCATTTTTTGTGTTTGGTTTGTTGCTACACAATTAATTCAGGCGACAGAAGATTGATCATTCACTTGTTGTTTCGTCGAACTTAACCCTGCGACTATTTGCTTACACATCTTATCGAGTTCTTTTACGAGTTCAATTGCTTCTTCATAGCAATTGTTTGCCAGCTGAAACTGAATCTTCGCTGCGATTTCAGTTAACATGGGATAGCCGTAGCCACCGCCAG
>JAADIM010000128.1 GCA_013151345.1 Gammaproteobacteria bacterium | reverse complement strand
GCCTGCTCATATAATTGCAAGTATTTCATTGCGCTTTTCTCCCAACTAAAGTTCTGGCTCATGCCAGTTTTTGTAATTGTGTTCCATATACGTGGTTTTTTATAAGTTTGCAGGACATGTTCAACCGTACTTATCAAACTTTTAGGATTTGCTTCATTGAAAATAAACCCGGTGGCCGTTTTATCTTTTTGCGTTATTTTATTTAAACCGATAATTGTATCTGATAGACCACCTACGTTGCCTACAATAGGTACTGATCCATAACGTAGGCTGTAGAGCTGATTGAGTCCACAAGGCTCGAAACGTGAGGGCATCAGGAACACGTCTATGCCTGCTTCAATACGGTGTGCCAGTGCTTCGTCGTAGCCGATTTGCGCTGCGATTTTTTCAGGGTATTGTTGACTCAATTTTTTTATAGCATTTTCATATTCTTTTTCTCCACTACCCAATATTACAAGTTGAAACGGGCGCTTGATCAATTCCGGGAGTGCATCTAAAACCAAATCTATGCCTTTTTGATAAACGAGACGGCCTATCATGCCAATTAACGGGATTTTTGCCTCAGTAGGTAGTGAAAACTCTTTTTGTAATGCGGTTTTGTTCTGTTGTTTGTCAGGGAAAGTGTCAGTAGAGTAATTTTTTTCTATCAAGGGGTCGGTTGCAGGATTCCAGGTCGCCAAGTCAATACCATTTATTATACCTGTTAATCTATCAGCTTTGTGTTTTAGCAATCCTTCGAGGCCATAACCAAATTCAGCAGTTTGAATTTCTTTTGCATAGGTAGGGCTAACCGTGGTGATTTGATCTGCGAACACCAGGCCGCCTTTAATAAACGAAAACTGATTGTGGAATTCCAGTGTGTCAGGTGACCACAGGTAGTCAGGTAACGCTAGCGTCTTAAACTTCTCTTGGGAAAATAATCCCTGGTAGGCGAGATTATGTATGGTGAACAGCGTGGCTGGCCGTTGACTATTTAGCGCCAATAGTGCCGGGACCAACGCGGCTTGCCAGTCATTGCAATGTATAACATCAGGTTTCCAGTTAGAAACGATTTGACCTGATGCAATCAGCACAGCCGCTTTTGCAAACAATGTGAAACGCTCTGCATTGTCGGGCCAGGGAAGACCTTCTGGATTCAGGTAGGGGTTACCTGGACGGCCAAATGCCGCTGGATAATCTATCAACCAAATTTTTACATTCGATTCAGGTATTCGACTTTCTAACAGTGTAATAGTGTCAGGTAGACCACTAACACTGAACTGCGCTATTTGATCGACATTGCCCAGCTTGTTTTTGGTTTCCTGGTAGTAAGGCAATAGAATGCGCACATCGCAATTCAGTTCGTTAAGTGCTTGTGGCAAGCTGCCGGAAACATCCGCCAGTCCTCCTGTTTTAATCAGAGGGTGGACTTCGCTGGTGACAAAGAGGACATTTCTCATGTATTTAAATTAATCAGAGACCCCTGGGATAGCATTTTTCAAATGCGTATTTCGAGCCACGTGTTTCAAATCAAGTGCTTTAAACTCTCGTACTTCAAACTGTGTACTACAAACTATGTATTTCAAACTATGTATTTCAGAATAATGCCAGCAAGCGGAGGCAGAGTGATATTTATTGAATAAGGTCTGTTCATCCACGGAATATCATCCGATTTTATTTCACCATTGTTGCCCATGTTGCTGCCACCATAATGGACAGAATCTGAATTAAGAATTTCCTGATAATTGCCGCGTTCGGGTACCCCTATACGATATCCTTCCCTCGGTACCGGTGTAAAATTAAATGCGCCAACAATGACTTCATTCTCACTTTTTCGGACATAAATTAGTATCGATTGAGTTGAATCATTGCAATCAATCCATTCAAATCCCTGTGAATCAAACTCATGTTTATACAGTGCCGGTTGGTTTTTGTAAGTATGATTCAGGTCACGGACTAAAGATTGCACGCCTTTATGGGGTTCATAGTCAAGTACATACCAGTCAAGGCTGTTATCGTGATCCCATTCGTTACCTTGTGCGAATTCATTTCCCATAAATAACAATTTTTTACCTGGGTAGGTATACATATAGGTATACAATAATCGAACGTTAGCAAATTGTTGCCATTTATCGCCGGGCATTCTGTAAAGTATTGAACTTTTTCCATGAACGACTTCGTCATGCGAAAAGGGTAAAACGAAATTTTCCGTAAAAGCGTATAATAATCCGAATGTAAGTTGGTTGTGATGATATTGCCGGTGAATAGAATCTTTACCCATATACACTAACGTGTCATGCATCCAGCCCATGTTCCATTTCATGCTGAAACCCAGACCGCCCAGCCAGGTGGGTCTTGAAACTTGTGGCCAGGATGTTGATTCCTCCGCCATCGTCAAACAACCGGTGCCCAAACCATGGATCACTTCATTCAAGTGGCGCAGAAAATCGATAGCGTCAAGATTCTCATTGCCGCCATACATATTTGGAATCCAGTCGCCTTCCTCTCTTGAATAGTCGAGGTAAATCATCGAGGCAACAGCATCAACGCGTAAGCCATCGATATGAAATTCTTCCAGCCAGTAAACCGCATTTGACAATAAATAATTTTTGACTTCGCTACGGCCATAGTTGAATATTAATGTTCCCCAGTCTCTATGCTCACCTTTGCGGGGGTCTTCATGTTCATATAAGGCGGTGCCGTCAAATCGGGCAAGGCCATGTTCGTCTTTTGGAAAATGTGCGGGTACCCAATCGATAAGTACGCCAATGCCGCGAGAGTGTAGATGGTCAACAAAATATCTGAACTCGTCGGGTGAACCGAAACGGCTGGTTGGCGCATATGCACCAATGGTTTGGTACCCCCATGACGCATCCAGTGGATGTTCTGCTATAGGTAACAGTTCTACATGCGTGAAACCCATGTATTCAACGTATTCGGCAAGTTGATCAGCCAGTTCTTTATAAGTGAGAAAACGGCCTTGTTCATTTTGCTTCCATGAGCCCAGGTGGACTTCATATGTTGACATAGGGCTATGCAGCCAGTCGGTGTTTTTTCGTGCTTCCATCCAGTTTTCATCACACCAGGTATAGTTATCGTGACTGGGTACTATTGCCGCCGTACTGGGGCGCAGTTGGAAACACTGACCGTAAGGATCTGATTTCAAATGAATGGAATGAGAGTCGCGATTACGAATTTCAAATTTGTATAACGCCCCTGCATCGACGCCCGGAATGAATATTTCCCAAAGACCACTGCCACCCAGACCACGCATTGGATGGCATCGGCCGTCCCACTGATTGAAATCACCAACAGCGCTTACGCGTTCTGCATTGGGTGCCCAGGTCGCAAAAAGAGTGCCTTCGATATCTTCGATCGTGCATGCATGTGCACCTAGAAAGCGGTATGCGTGCCAGTGTCTGCCTTCACCGAATAAATGTATGTCATAGTCGGAGATTTGTGGGCTAAAACAATATGGGTCGAGCATTTGGTGTAGTTGATTATTTGAGTCATACCAGACAATTTGATACCTATCCGGGATGCTGCCTTTTGGGCCTTGCCATTGGAATAAGTCAGTTTCTCTTATTCTTTGTAATTCGATACCCTGATCAGATTTCTCATTATTTATCTCATTATTTAGGAATACCGCTCGCGCTCGGGGTATAAACACGCGCACAATTTCCTGGTTTGATCCGTCTTCCAGGCTGTGTTTGCCGAGGACTGAAAACGGGTCAAAGTGGCGTGCCTCGATAATTTTGAGAACGTCCTGGGGTAGATCAGATTTTGTAAGGTTTAGTGTAGACATAATTTTTTCATGTATATGGTCAGGTTATTATTTAAGTGAAATTTCGCTTTTGAGAATAATAATTAATTCAAAGCTAAATATTTCATTACTTGCACTCATTACTTGCACATAGTTAAATAGTATCATAATCTCAGTAATAGTATTTAATGATCAATTGTTCGGTAACATCAGGTGATCCATCCGGTGAGGTTGTCTCAACAAGGGGTAAACTGATCGCACTATGAACAAAGTCATCGACGCGGAATTAGAGTCATTAACTTGAAATTATAGAGTCATCAACTCTGAATTAGAGTCATCAACTCGTATCTTATTCTTGCGATAATTACAGAGCGTAATACTGGGGAATCTCTGATATTAAGTCATGAACAGCTATGTAAGATTAAATTGGCCAATTACTGTGTTGCGAAACTTAAAAATATGCCCGGTATTTACTGCGTTTCGCGCCTCGACAACAGTTTCCGGTGTTGTTATGCATCCCACGTGGTCGGTTGCAGTTGATGATTTGTGTTTTATATCTGCTCGCCCCGACTTAACCAGAGGTTCCCTGATACTGTAATAAAATAATCGGGAGGTTTCATATGATCAGCGGCAAACATAAACAAGAAGGTCGATTCGTCAGTCGCTTAACACGAGATACCCTGGCGCTCATATTAGCAGGGGGGCGCGGCTCCCGGCTTCAGCAGTTAACCACTTGGCGTGCCAAGCCGGCGGTTCCGTTTGGTGGGAAATTTCGTATCATTGATTTTCCATTATCCAATTGTCTGAATTCAGATATACGAAAAATAGGGGTGCTCACGCAGTACAAATCCCACTCTTTGCTACAGCATTTACAGCGTGGGTGGAGTTTCTTGCGCGGTGAATTCGGTGAATTTGTAGAAATCGTACCAGCGCAACAACGTATCGAAGCGTCGTGGTATTCAGGGACTGCCGATGCGGTATACCAGAATCTCGATATAATTCGTATGCACGATCCGAAATTTGTCCTTATTTTGGCGGGTGACCACGTGTATAAGATGGATTACGGTCCCATGCTTGCGCACCATGTGGATCATAACGCGGACATGACTGTCGGCTGTATAGAGGTGCCTATCGAGCAGGCAAGTGCCTTTGGTGTAATGACAGTGGACAATAATTGCAATGTCACTCAATTTACAGAGAAGCCTGAGAGTCCCGCCTCGATTCCGGGCCGTGATGATGTTGCGTTAGTTTCAATGGGCATTTATGTATTTAACACACAGTTTTTGTATGAACAATTGATTGACGATGCGGATATTCCCAGTTCGAGCCATGATTTTGGGATGAACATCATACCCAAAGCGATTGATAGTGCTCATGTGGTTGCATTCCCGTTTAAAAATCTGCAATCTAATGAACAAATTTATTGGCGGGACGTCGGCACGGTCGATGCCTATTGGCAAGCCAATATGGAACTGGTCGGTTTGACACCGGAGTTGAATTTATATGATGAACAATGGCCTATATGGACTTATCAGGAGCAATTGCCGCCTGCAAAGTTTGTTTTTGACGACGACGGTCGCCGGGGTATGGCCGTGGACTCAATGGTTTCAGGTGGATGCATCATCTCAGGGTCAATGGTGAAACGTTCTTTATTATTTTCAAATGTTCGAATCGGATCTTTTTCTGAAATCGAAGATTCCGTCATCTTGCCTGAAGTGAAAATAGGTCGAAAATGCCGATTAAACAAAGTCGTAATAGACAAGGGATGCTATATACCCGACGGCATGGTTGTAGGGGAAGATCTCGAACAAGATAAGAAACGTTTTTATGTTTCTCCGGACGGTGTTGTGTTGATTACACCAGAAATGTTAGGGCAAAGTTTACACCATGTCCGATGAAACCAAGTCTAAAGAAACAATGTCTAAAGAAACAATGTCTAAAGAAACAATGTTATCTAGTGAAAATTCAGCGAATAAAAAAGTTGCCAAGAAACTCAACGTTGTTCTTTGTTGGCATATGCACCAGCCTCAGTATCGGAATGCAATATCGGGTGAATATTGTTTACCCTGGACTTATCTGCATAGTATAAAAGACTATGTTGATATGGTTGCCCATCTTGAAGCGCAACCTGCAGCGAAAGCGGTTGTTAATTTTGTACCTATATTACTTGAACAAATTGATGATTATGCCATCCAGGTAAAACAATTTTTGGCTGATGGATCGCCTATCAGGGATCCCCTGTTAGCTGCACTGGCTACCTCCGCGCCGACCGATGCCCCTATAGATGAAGAATCGCGTCTGTCAATCATGACCGCCTGTTTACGTGCGCACGAAGAGCGATTTATCAATCGTTTCCCTGCATATCGTCGACTGGCCGATATGGCAAATGTTTTTTCCAAAGATTCACAAATGTTGCACTACGTTGATGAGCAGTTTCTGATTGATTTGCTGGTTTGGTATCATGTCGCATGGATAGGCGAAACAGTTCGTCGAACAGACGAACGAATTACTGCGCTTATTAAAAAAGAAATCAAATATGATGATAACGATCGTCATATATTGATGAGCGTAATTAGTGAACTGTTGTCTGGCGTCATCGGGCGATATAAATTATTGGCTGAAAGCGGACAGATAGAACTCTCAATGACGCCTTATGCGCATCCTATCGTGCCGTTGTTGCTTGATATTAACAGTGCCGCAGAAGCAATGCCGGATGTGGTGTTGCCGGAGTTGGATCAGTATCCGGGCGGAGAAGAGCGAGCGCGATGGCATATCCTCAAAGGTATTGAGACATTCCGGCGCTATTTTGGTATTACACCTGTTGGATGCTGGCCGTCGGAAGGAAGTGTGAGTACAGAAACAATCAAGATACTGAGTGAGCATGGTTTTCAATGGACTGCCAGTGGCGAAAACGTATTCCGTAATAGTTTAGATAAGGTTGAGAATGCCAGAAATCAGGATGAAAATACTGATGTAGATGCCGAGGCCAATGAGTCGAAAGAAAATAATCTATTATATCATCCTTATCGCATAGGTGACTCACAGGCTGCCTGTTTTTTTCGAGATGACGGCCTTTCAGATTTGATTGGTTTTACGTATTCAACCTGGCACGCTGATGATGCAGTTGCAAATTTAATAAGTCATTTGGAAAACATCGCTGCATCAATACAGGATGAATCCGACGGTGATGGTGTAGTGTCGATTATTCTTGATGGCGAAAATGCATGGGAGCATTATCCTGAAAATGGTTATTATTTTTTGAATGCGCTCTATGATCGTTTAAGTGAGCATCCATTGCTGGACTTAACCACATTTACCCAATGCCTTGCTGATGGATCTTCCGTTAGGCACCTCTCTGAATTAGTGGCAGGGAGTTGGGTGTATGGCACTTTTTCTACCTGGATAGGCGATCGAGACAAAAATCGTGGATGGGACATGTTAGGTGATGCAAAACGTGCCTTTGATCGAGTGATATCCACGCAGAGACTATCTGGTGAGCAACTAACACAAGCAGAAACTCAACTCGCAATATGCGAAGGCTCAGACTGGTTCTGGTGGTTCGGGGACTATAACCCGAAAGATTCAGTCAGTGATTTTGAATTTTTATACCGTCAACATTTAACACATCTCTATAATTTAATTGGTGAAAATCCGCCGGATTATTTGTCCCGTGTGTTTACACATGGTGGTGGAACACCACAGACAGGCGGCGTGATGCGTCCGGGGTCCGAATAAAAAAAGTGTAACCACGAAGTACACGGAAAAAATCTAATTATAATAATAAAAAATTCGATTTTTTTCTCGGAGTCCTCCATGGTTTAATAAATGGTTTAATAAATGGTTTAATATAATGTGACTAAACAACAGAGCTATTTTCTGGATCGTCGCCGTGCAGGTGTTTTGCTGCATCCTACTTCGATCCCTGGCCAACAAGCCGGGAATTTAGGTCCGAACGCGTTTCGCTTTATTGATTTTCTTGTTGATGCCAATATATCTGTTTGGCAAACCTTACCTTTATCGCCCACACACGCAGATGGATCGCCTTACAATTGTCTGTCTGCGCACGCCGGGAACCCATTGTTGATTAGTCTTGAATTATTGGAAGAGCGGGGATGGCTTGGTATTCGTCAAGATAATCATCAAAATTTTCATCAAAGCGCTCATCAAAGCGCTCATCAAAACTATCTTCAAAACCATTTTCAAAACAAGGCAAGTGTTGGTGAATACCATGAATTCCATAAAGAGTGTTTGAAGAAAGCGCGCATTGGTTTTCTTGAAAATGCGAGTAGCGCAGAAAAGGATGATTTCGATAATTTTATCAGCCAACATAGCTATTGGATTAATGACTATGCACTTTTTCAAACATTACGCACGCAGTTTGAAACGCATTGGATTGAGTGGCCATCTCAGTGGCGCGATTTGAGAAAAGGTGCTGGTACCACTGAGTATAAACTTTCAAAACAGAATGAAGATGTCTATCAACAAGTTTTGTTTGATCAGTATATCGTTTTCAGTCAATGGCATGCGTTGCGGCAATATGCGAATGACCAGGATGTTTTGCTATTTGGTGATGTGCCTATTTTTGTTGCGTATGACAGTGCGGATGTATGGGCTAACAGGGATCAATTTTTGCTGGATGAGGCAGGCAATCCAAATGTTGTTGCAGGCGTGCCGCCAGACTATTTTTCCGAAACAGGACAGCGTTGGGGAAATCCACTGTTTAATTGGAAAGTCATGCAAGAGGATGGGTTTCGGTGGTGGATTGATCGTATGCGTACACAATTGGAATTGTTTGATTTAGTGAGAGTGGATCATTTTAGGGGGTTTGAGTCTTATTGGGAAATTGCGGCTGATTGTGAAACGGCGATAGAAGGACATTGGGTAAAAGCGCCCGGCGATGAATTATTTCAAACGCTAAAAAAAGCCTATCATTCTCTACCGGTCATCGCTGAAGATCTTGGATTGATTACACCGGAGGTGATAGCGCTAAGGGAAAAGTATGATTTTCCTGGTATGAAAATACTCCAGTTTGCATTTGATAGTGATAGTGAAAACCTGTATTTACCCCATCACCATGAACCAAATTGTGTTGTTTACACTGGCACGCATGACAACGATACGACTGTAGGGTGGTTTACGTCTTTAGCGCCTGATAAGCAAGATCATATAATGGCTTATTTGGACTACCCAAAGGAAGCGATGCCATGGCCGCTGGTTCAAATGGCGTTTAATTCCGTAGCGGAACTTGCGATTATTCCGATGCAAGACGTTTTGGCACTTGATTCCCAACACCGTATGAATACTCCCGGCACAATGTCAGATAAGAATTGGCATTGGCAATTTTCATGG
>JAADIM010000123.1:45932-48176 GCA_013151345.1 Gammaproteobacteria bacterium | reverse complement strand
GGCCATATGCGGGGTGGCCATGGAGGTACCCTGGAAGAACTTAAAAACAAAGTCGATGTTGCCACCGGAGTCGTCAGCAGCTGTACTAAGAACACCATCAACAAAACCGTCACCATTGATATCTCCGGATGTATCTCCACCCGGTGCCGCTACATCAACACTAGCGCCAAAATTTGAGTAAGGCGCTCGTTGTTTATTAATATCCACCGCACCGACCGAAATCACCCCGTTATAAGAAGCGGGATAGGAAGGCACGCCGCTGTTTTCGTTACCGGAGGCTGCGACGATAATTACGCCAGCATTCCGCGCTAAGCTATAAACATCCTGCTCCACCTGGGAAAATCCGCCACCGCCCAGACTGAGGTTGATTACGTCTGACTTTTGCGGAGGGAGCGTGCCAGAATCGTTACTTAAACCGGCTGCATAGCGCACCGCCTGCAAGATATCGTAGGCGGTACCACCACCGTTGCCAAGAACTCGCAAGGGCATGATTTTCACACCTGGCGCGATACCGGCCACACCCGTGCCGCCAGCGACAAAACTGGTTGCTGCGGCAATGGTGCCGGCAACATGAGTGCCATGAAAGGAACTGCTACCAACGTTTGAGTCACCGGGATCGTCTGGATTAACATCGATCCCCGGATCAGCATCCTGGGAGATGGCGTCATTTAGAATAAAATCATAACCGCCATAGGCTGAAAATTGCCCCAGTAAATCCGGATGCTGCAACAACACGCCTGTGTCTATTACCGCCACAATAACATTAGATGAACCTGTGCTGACATCCCAGGCGCTGGGCAGATTGATGAGAGGATAGTGCCATTGCAGGTTGTAGAATTGATCCGACGGTATCTGTTTCGCTTGGCGCAGATAATTGGGCTCGGCATAAAGCACGTCTTTACGCAAGCGCAGAGCCTTGATGACTTGCAGAGTATCCATCTTCAGTTGTTTTCCGGCATCCGTCGAGCGGAACTGTCGTACCTGACCGCTACCCTGACCCGAGTCAATTCCCAATGCGGCGAAGCTAGCCTGGCGATTTTTCAGATCGCCCAACCCCAGCAGCATGGCTCGATTATTAGCGCCGGCTTTGGCCTGTAAGCCAAGATTGGCAGCTCGAATCTCAGGCGTTTGATTCGCGCTTAACGTGATAGCGCTATCATTAAAACGCACGATGACGTCGCCCGGTACGAATTCATCCGTTGATACCAGCCGGTCGCGGCTAAGTGACGCCACACTTTGACCCACCACCAAGGCGTAATTGGAAAACCCACTGAAAGCGTATACCTCAATAAGATAGCTTCCATCCTGTGGTGAGATAAGTGTTTCCGTCTAGCCGACGCCTTCTGAGAGAAAATCTGGAGCATTCAGATCTATGCTGCCGTCGTCGAAATATAGAAACAGATCCAGATCGCCTGTATCGAAGTCGGCGATATTTACGGTGATGCTTTGGTTGGCACTCAGACTGATACGAAAAAAATCTGATCTATCGCCGCGAGCAAATGAAGGGCCAGCCGAGCCAGTATCTGCCACATTTACGTAGCCGCCCAATGTTATCGGATTTGCGATCGATTGGGCTAGAGCGGGGGTATCATTGGATGCGTAGCTGGCGTTGGGGTCATTGTTGTCACTATCAATAGCAGAACCTGCAGCGCTGGTTATAGTGCCGCTGAGGCTTTTTGTAGTGTCGTTAGGCGGAGGAGCAGGAGAACCGCCACCGCCACAACCGCTGAGAATGCCAAGCAGTCCAATAAGTAGCAATAAGTGTTTTAACGCATGATGAACAGTATTCCAATACAGCATAAGAGCCGTCCTTCCTGATTCGCTAAGTGTGTTGTTGAACGAGGCCGCTACGCGGTAGAAACCACATCTATAAATAATAGAGGATAATTCCCCTATACCCACCTACGGGTACGACAACTGAGGATTTGTTCTATGAACAAAGCACAGCAAAAACGCTATCAATCACTGTACCAACAACATCTTAACGCACTCAAGCGATAAGGTAAAAGCAAAGCCGCTATCGACGGCTATTCGCGCACTGTACGCTGGACCACCCTCTTTTTTTACCGTTCCCGGATCGACTAACACTGCTACTGAATCAGTTAGAAACCTGTCTGCTGCGATCGATAAAGTACGCATGACCGAGCATAGTCTATATACCCGTAGCGATTGAGATTTAGGTGTCAATAGCACCCCCTATTCATTCCATGGCGGCGTGGCCTGCAGGGATGCAGGTCAGGCGCG
>JAADIM010000123.1:0-45900 GCA_013151345.1 Gammaproteobacteria bacterium | reverse complement strand
ATAGTCCCGCTATTACTCGTCATGTCGCCTTGCCATGAAATGAATAGAGCGCACTCTTAACACCTAAATCTCAAACGCTACGGGTATATATTACCAAAGGACCGCACACGGTAGCCGTATATACCGCCCATTTCCATTATATTTCTGTTAACGAACGTATCGTTTATGCCTATGACATGCATATCAACGCCAACCACCATTCTGTCTCACTGGCTTCGGTTGAGTTTCAACCGTTCGAAAATGGCACTAAGCTGATTTATAATGAGCAAGTAGCCTTTTTGGATGACACAAATGCCAACGAAGGCACAAAGTCCAGAAGGTATGGTACGGCGGCACATTTAGATAGGTTAGTGAAGTTGATTGATAAAAATCAGTAAGTCTGAAGTTTCACTCAGTGCGCTATGCGTTTTTTGTTGTTCGATGCTTAGAAACAGACGGACGTTATCGGCAAGAGCGCCACTGATTCCTTTGATTTCAATGTTGACGTTAATTTGCGCCGGAGCAGTTATCGAGGAACGGAAATTTCAACTGATGAATTTAACATGATCACCACACTTAATTTATCTGTTTGCAGCACATTAAGATGCCACTCACGTATATTCTCGATGAAGTCTGCATCGAGGGGTGGGTGTCAGGGCCTCTGGCAATACCCGTCGCACCAGCGCCTACTGCGCTAGTAAATCTCACGACACCTGCGATGATCGCGATGAAAAAAAACGCCCAAGCCCAAAACAGCATAATGCACCTTCACTGCGGATTGATCACGAAAATCCGTGTACTGGGGTGCTAATCGGTGCACAATGCGTGTGTGCCTAGTTGTTGGTCTATTCTTCTAGCTTTTTCTTGGCCTCTTCGGTTGATTGATCCATCTCGCTGGCCTCATCCATTAATCCGCTCTTGGTCTCTTCTAACTGATCCTTGGCCATTTCGCCGGATTGTTCCATTTCTTTGTCCGCATCTTTTGGTCCGTTGTCCCGATCGCAGGCTGTTAGCGTGCCGATTGCCGCCAGGATGAGCGCGAAGCGCAGTAGTTTCAAAGTCGACATGTGATATCTCCTATTTATTAAGTTTTATTTGCACCCTAAGGTGACAGGCGTCGAGCGCATAATAGCAAAAATGAGACTAATTCCGTAACTTTATGTTGGATTTGTACTTTATATTTCAAAGGGAGGAAAAAAATACCTGTCTATTGGGTATTTATCCATTAAAAAAGTGGGTATATGCTCAGGCCTGGAAAAACCGCCTGACCGAGACCATAGCCACACCGTGTTTTAACGCGCTATATTATGCCGACAAATCGTATAGTTCGTACATAGTGAGATTAACTCACTGCGCTTACGCTAGGCTTATGAGTAATTTTAAGTGCTGCGCTTAGATTCATGAACGATGCGATGGCGGCTACTCCAATTTTATTGGTTAAATATCATTCGTGGTAAACGCGCCAACGTGACTGATATTAATAGATTGCCCAGGGCATTGGATAGGCGTAAATTCATCAGTTGATCGCTTCGAAGTTACGCTAAATATTTGATGTTATTGAATTATTTCGCCTTTACCAAGTTCGTCCAAAGGATGAGCACGCTACGCCATGTGTATGGCACCTTGTTTAATATTAAGAAGAGTTTAAAGAGGAAAAGTTTGATGAAAAATTTGGTAAAGGTTTTAATGAATGCGAAGATGCCCAATGAGTGAACCTAAACCTATGCGTGAGCCACAACTGCTGTTATGTGCCGATATGGATAGAACGGTCATCCCCAATGGCGCGCAATCGGAACATTCGCAGGCGCGTAAACAATTTGCAGAATTCTGCAGTCAGCCGCAAGTAACCCTTGTTTATGTGACAGGTCGCCATCAGCAACTGGTTAAACAAGCCATAAAGAACTACAGCCTGCCCTGGCCGCGCTACGCCATCACTGATGTCGGTACCAAAATCTATCGTATAGTAGACCAGCAGTGGCAACTACTTCAGGCTTGGGAGAATGTGATTGAAAAAGACTGGAATGGCAAAAGCCATGGGCAAATAAAAGCGTTGTTTGATGATATCTCTGATCTTCAGCCACAGGAGTCTGGCAAACAAAACACCCACAAACTGAGCTATTATGTCTCTTTGCATGTAAAGCAGGCCGATTTGTTATCCCTGATGGCTCAGCGTGTGAAAGAGGTTGGCGTGCAGGCCAGCCTGGTATGGAGCGTGGATGAACCCAAAGACATTGGGCTATTGGATGTGCTGCCAGAAAATGCCACCAAATTGCACGCCATAGACTTTCTTCGCCAGCAATTGGGTCTGTTGCGGGATGAGGTGGTCTTTGCGGGTGATAGCGGCAATGACCTGCCCGTATTGGGCAGTGCTATTCCGTCGGTGCTGGTCGCCAATGCGGCTGAGGATGTAAGAGAATCTGCGCTACGCTTGACGCAGAGAAATGGCACGCATCAAGCGCTCTATCTGGCCACGGGTAACAACGCCCATATGAACGGTAATTATTCGGCTGGTGTGCTGGAGGGAGTGTGTTATTTTGTCCCCGCTTTTCGCGAGCAGCTAAAACAGAGTGGTTTTTGTTGTGAGCAATAGATGCGAACCTAATTACGCTAAAATCATCAGTTTCATGCCGGGAACGTACCGACGGCATTTATCTTCGCCGTGGGCAAGAACTGCTGGCAAGTCTTGTCTTTTGACTTTTCACAGTTTAGTGCTGTAGTTAATCCGTAGCTAGGCCTACATCATTAAGGTGTGTAGTTGTTTTTTTGAGTCGCGTTTTCAACTTGCCGTATAACGCTACTGGCGGTCAACGTGAGAAAGGTGCTCATCGGCAAACCGGCACTGTACAACATCTCAGACGTCCAGGTATTACAGGTGTTGGTCATAAAAAAATAGCTTTCTCCCATGAAAAACATACTGTCACCATATAATCCTTTGTCCGTTTTAATGGCATTACCATTTTCATTTTTTTTAAATGAATTTAATATGATTTTGTTCAGTTTTTTGTGGCCGGTTTCGGAAATAGTCACCCTTATCACGTTGCTGTGCGGGAAAACTTTTTCGGGCGAATTATTTAGAGAGACAACATGCATAACGCTTGGAGTAGGCCATAACAACGCTTTTATGACAAGATCGCCTGTGATTTCGCTTGCCTGATAAAAACCTTTATCACCCCATCCAATTTCAAAATACTCTCCGCGATCAAAATATGGAAATAAAAAAGACAATTCTGGTGAAATATTTTTTGAGGAGACAACTATCCCTGTATGCCAGCCGTGACTGACCACATAGATTTCCTTTTTATCATTGTCAGATTGTGGCAAGTAGCGCCAGTCCCGAAGATAACTACAGTTGGTGATTGTGATTACCGAGATAATCAATAGTAGCTTGCACATAATCAAAGCTTCCCTGGATAGTATTTTTTATTCATCAGGAACGGGCTGGGTAAATATACCTGAATCGGAAATGAAAACAATTTTATCGATTTTATCACCAGTATCGCAAGGGCGCAGATTAAATCCCACTGTGTCTGGTGCCCAATAGGTAAAGTCGATGGCTGTTGCCAGATTACTATCAATTTTCCGCAGACCAAAATAAAGTGGAGCAGGCTCTGAATAAACTGGTGAGCACTCGTAGTGGCTGGCCGGTGGCAACAACGGCCAGTAGTCGAGAACGTTTTGAAGTCAGTGAAGATAAATACCAGAGCCGCATAACGCTGGCAAGTGGTGATGACACGTTGGAAAAGCTTTATTTCGGCACCTCACCGGGTTTTTGTCAACTGCATGTAAGTAGAGACGATAAGCAGGAGGTCTATAGCGTTAAGCTTAGTAGTCACGATTATCCTGTTGTTAGCAATAACTGGCTTGATCACGCATTGGTTCGACCAGATAGTGATGTTACGAGTCTGGAGGGACCTGATTTTGTTTTAAACAAGCAGGGCGATGAGTGGACAATATCAAAGGAAGAATCAGAAGTCGTCAAGGATGAGGCTGACAAAATGCTCGCGGCAATAGAGTCATTAACCTAAATAAATCAGTTGGATCTATTGCTGGCACCTAATGCACTGAATCTAACGCGTTTTTCCAGTTTTTATGACTCACTCGTAGAATGACTACACTACGCGATCGCCTTAAAAAATGGAAAAACACGCTATCTTCAGCACCTTAGGCACCCTCGCTACGATCCAACTGATTAATTTAGGATTAATGATCAGCGAAGCGGTGGACAAAAAAACGGACAACATTGATTATCAACTCAAGGTCAAAGCGGTTGGTAAGAATTTTGATTATCGATTCTTTAAAGAAGGTGGTGACTATTCTGTGAGTCGAAATGATTACCCGCAAGTGTTTAAGTTGGCTCACTCTGACTATGAAAAAATCATCGGCTTAACAGCCGAGTAGTTGGTTAAGCAAATAAATGAAAAAGACAAACCCCCACAGCCAATAATAAACAGGGTGCAGAGACGGATAAAAAAAACGAGGGGATCACTGATTTATTTAGGATAAGTGTAATAACATAAAAATGCCATCAAAAAATTTTATCATAAACGGTAGTGATTTTTTGTTTTAGCTTTCTACATTATCCAGTCTGCTCCATACACGTTTCATGACGAAATAAAGTAATATGCTGAGTATGCTAAAATAAATTATAACATATAGTCCTATTTTTTTTCGTATTGAAGCACGCGGATCAGAAGCCCAGAGCAGAAATTCTGTTACATCTTTGGCCTGGTTTTTGATCTCCTCTTTGCTGGACTCATTTATTGCAACAGCAATGTTCATTGCGTCGGGCATTTTTATTCCCGGGAACACCGGATTTTCATATTTACCTTCATTTTCAGTGTATGACGTGAGTAATGTATAGATATATTGGGGGCCGTGTTTACGGGCTTTGGCCATTAAGGACAAATCGGGCGGAACCTGGCCATACAATGTGCTTAGCATGTGGTCGGAAGTGGTTTTTTCCGGTGTTGAGTTTTCCGGTTTGTCACCACGAAGTGTATCTATTTGTTTATTACTAAGGCCGATTTCTTGTAATGTTTTATATCTTATGTATTTCATACTGTGGCAAATGCGGCAGACGTCGTAATATATCATTGCGCCTCGCTGCAGACTAGCTGGATCCTGCGAGAAAACAATATTCTCCAGCGGGTGGTTATTCGTTGTTGCAAAACTTGTTGTTACAAAAATTATTGTTGCCAAGAAAATGTTAAAACATGCTGTCGATAATATTAAGCAAACTAATACGACTTGCTTAATCATTGTGGTTATCTCCCGGGGTTTCTCTGCGATCCTTTTTGTGATGTCGCCGATCAGTCTTTTGTGCCTGTTCGCTGGAAAGCATCGCCTGGACTTCTGCGGGTAGGCCTCTGTTGAAGAGCCATTTATCTTCCCATTTTGAGAAAAATCGTAAGAATGCAAATGCGGCAAAATAAAAGAAAGTTGCTATCTGGCCCAAAGGGACCAAAAAACCTTCCGGTGGATGCGCGCCGACATAACCTAGGACCAATATATCAAGCATAAAGAGATAAAACATGATGCGAAAGATAGGTCGATAGCGAGCACCACCGGGTATTTTTGATCTGTCCAGATAGGGCATCGCGGCAAAGATCATCACGGAAAGAGCCATTGCTATCACGCCGCCGACTAAATCAGGCACAGCACGCAATATGGCGTAAAACGGCAGAAAATACCATTCAGGTACAATATGAGCCGGTGTTTGCATAGGATTGGCGGGGATATAATTATCTGCTTCAATTAACAGGTTAGGATTAAAAAAGACAAAATAACTATAAACGGTAAAAAATACACTAATACCAAAAAGATCTTTTACGGTGAAATAAGGGTGAAACGGTATATTGTTCTTATCTTTCAGATTTATACCGGATGGATTACTGCTACGAACCGCATGCAGCGCAACTAAATGAATGATGACAGCAGCAACGATAATAAAGGGGAGTAAATAATGAAGTGCAAAAAATCGCGTTAGAGTCGCATTGCCAACCGTGAAATCACCACGCAACCAAATCACCATTTCATCGCCAAGGAAAGGCACGGCACCAAATAAACTGGTGATAACCTGTGCGCCCCAATAAGACATTTGTCCCCAAGGTAATAAGTAACCCATAAATGCTGTCGCCATCAGTAATAACAACAAGACTTGTCCGGTCCACCACATTAGTTCCCGGGGAGCACGATACGAGCCGTAATAAAGCGTTCTTGCCATGTGAATGAAAATCATAGCAAAAAAAGCAGATGCACCGGTCGAGTGCATAAAACGAATCAACCAGCCATAGTTAACCTCGCGCATAATGTGTTCGACAGAATCGAATGCCAGTGAAGCATCCGGCTTATAGTGCATGGCCAAAAAAATACCGGTGATAATTTGTATTACTAATACAATGCCAGCGAGTGAACCAAAATTCCACCAAAAGCTCAAATTGCGTGGCGTTGGATACTCAGTGAGTTCATGTTTGACAAACGCTGTTAGTGGGAAACGTCTATCAATCCAACCAATGACATGTTTCATAACGCTTTCCTTTTGTTAGGTAGAGAAACTCTGGTTCATGACTTAATCGGAGGTTTCTCAGTCTTACCAATTATGATTTTTTCGGATGAAACAAATTCGTACGGGGGCAGTTCGAGATTGCGTGGTGCTGGCCCCGTTAATACTCGACCGCTATTATCGTAAACACTGCCGTGGCAGGGACAAAACCAACCCTCTTTTTTGCGCGCTGGTACGCAGCCAAGGTGAGTACATATTCCGACAAGAACTAACCAATCCGGGTTTTGCACGCGTTCTGCATCTGCCTGCGGGTCTTTTCCCCCATCAGATGTTTCCATTGATGTGATCTGTTTTTTTGTGCGGTGTAAAATAAAAACCGGTTTACCTTGCCAGGGTACTGTTTTCATCTCACCTGGCTCTATGCCTTTCAAGCTGGCTTCGCTGGTCGCTTTTGAAAGTACATCCGAACTCGGGTTCATGCTGCTGATAAATGGCCAACAAGCGGTTGCGATACCGGCACCGGCAACAACGCTGGTTGTTGTGTTTAAAATAAAGTCCCTGCGGTTTTCGTCTATTGGAGGATTTTCATCATCAGCCATGTGTTTTCACCTTTATTATTTAGAATATATCGCTATTTCAGACTGGAAAAATAGGCGGCTATATCGTTAATGTCGTCGTCACTAATTGTCGCGGCAACAGGAGACATCATACCATTTTTTCTTGCGCCTGATTTAAAGTCCTTTAGTGAATTTACGAGATATGCTTCCTTTTGTCCTGCAAGATTAGGGATAATCGGACTGACACTGATTCCATTTTCTCCATGGCAACCAACGCACAATTCAGATTTTGTTTTTCCCTTTTCAATATCGCCTGCCAGTGCGGGTGACAGTAAAAGAGTCATTGACATTATTAACAGATAATTTAATAAATTGTTCATGCATTTGTGCCTCATAGAAATATATTTTCGATTTAATTTAAACTGCTTCCTAAATTATCCACATCGCTGTTATCCGCGTGGTGTCGTTTGGTTCTTAATCTTTGTAATTTTTTCTGTTGCAGAGTGCTTGCTATCAACAAGATTACAATTATAAAGCCGGCAGTGAGGCCAAATGGGCCAATTGTTGCTGGTGCGCCTACGCGCAATGGAAAATCGATTTTGTACGGTGTGTTGTTGTCCTGAAACTCTGCGCTGATAATGTAGTCACCTCCTTCCTTGAACATAAAGCTTTGGTGGTATACATGATCGTCTGCTGTTTGCGTACCTAGCGTTTCAGTTTTGGATGAAAACCAACTATCATTTTTGATTTTAAAGGTGACTTCGCCAGAATAAGATTTACCATTATCGATTCGCGATGCATAGAAATTAATTCGACCTTGTTCGTTTGGTTTCGGGAATGCGGGAAAAGCCATATAGTTAATGCTGTAGTCGCCGACTAGAAGCTCAATTTGTATTCTTGGTGGTGTGTTGGAATCTTCGTTTAAGCTATAAGAAGGCCGCCCGAGCACGTGATGAGCAAAAACTTGAGTGGTCATTAACATACCTACAAAATAGATAGCAAAGGAACCTGAATTGATTAACCTCATGGTAGTCTCCCGCCTTGCTGTTTTTGGTGTTGATGTCCTAAGTGTCCTGCTCCTTGGAACTGTACATCTTTTACATTAATTGTAAATGACAATGCATCAGTGGGGCATGTTGTAATACAAGCAGTGCAGTTATTGCATTCCTGGCCAAAATTATCTTGCATGGGGTCAAGGCCAAACTGACATGCAGCATTACATCTGACGCAGTCGGTACAGTGAGTCACATCTCGCTTTATACGTAATATACGATAACGACCTAACAGTGAATAAAGCGCGCCACCTGGGCATAAGTAGCGACAAAAGCCGCGCCGGGCGATGAATAAATCGAATAGCATCGTTATTAATATAAACGTGGCGCCAATGCCAAAACCGCCGACTACAATCAAATAATAAATTTCACGTCCGATGACAGCGGGCGGGTAAACGTTGCTTACTAACGTTGTACCTGCTATTGCAGTGACTATAATGCAGATCGCCAGGATAAGATACTTTAGTCTCTGGTTGAAACGAAGTTGGCCAATTGGCAGGCCTATTTTTTGTAACAAAGAGTTCTGTAACAAAGAGTTATGTAACCAGGTGCCAAGGTTATCATTGAGTTCGTATATAAAAGTAGCCGGGCAAATCCAGCCGCAAAAAAAGCGTCCTAGCGTCAAGGTTAATAAAACCGGAATGAGTGCCGTCATCATAAAAGAGGTGTTAAAGGTAAAGCTCGCTGATATGTTAGTGAGAACCGCCAAAGGGTCGCTTAGCTGCATACCGAACAATGTACCTGACCATGTAGTCCCCTTAAAGTTATCGAGATCGGATTCCGGTGATGCAGTAAAAGGAGAGGTAAGGCTTTGCGTCACATTGAAAATTATTTTTTCATTGGGCGATAATATTTCATATGCATGGGCCGCCAGATAAGTTTGGTATAAATGCAGAAATGGCAGTAATATAAGTATAGAAAAAACCGTTGTCAGAGCGAGCCAACGTAGCTTGTTCAATTGCCGCTGCCAGGCAATGTGTTTTTCAGCTAAATCTTTGTTAGCCGTCGATGTTACTGAATTCAAGAGTGGGCTCGCTGCGTAGTAGTAGGTAGAACTTTGATCGCTTGTGGCATTTGTATACATGCTCGTTCACAGATACCGCAGCCGACACAGGCATCAGTCATTGTAGGTTGTTCCATATAGCCAACAGTCATCGCGACATCTGGAAGCGGGCAGGCGCGATAACATACACCACAGCTTTTTCCCTGGTAGGACAAGCATAGATCCTTGTTGATAACAGCCTTGCCCATTTTCACGTTGTTCATTATCGTTTCTGCATCATGCAATATATTTTTAATCGCGCCAGTAGGGCACACTTCCCCACACTTCATACATAAGATGCACGGTTTTTCGCGCGGAACGATATAGGGTGTATTTAAGGACGATAAACCATTTTCAAAATTAAAAAATTTGATAGTTTCGTTTGGACAACTTTCGCCACATTTTCCACAGCGAATGCAGTGATCCAGAAAATCATCTTCGGCAAGCGCGCCGGGTGGACGTAAAAAGCGTGATGTTGTGCGGGTATTTGCTGCGAAACCGGTTTTGGCGATAAGCGCTGCTAATCCGCTACCAGATAAAACTTTCCAGAAAACTCGACGGTCCATTATTTTGCTCCTCGCTACTAGATTATAGCTACTATGTTATAGCTATTATGTAATGTACCCGTAGCGATTGAGATTTAGGTGTAACTGCACGCCCTCTTTATTCCATGGCTGCGTTGAAATTCCTCGCAATAAATAGAGCGACTATTACTCGTCATTTCGCCTTGCCATGAAATAAATAGGACGCACATTTACACCTAAATCCCAAACGCCACGGGTATAGCCACCGTGTAATAGTTACAATGTATTAGATGCTATATAATATATTTGCCTTTGTTTGCTAAATGTTTGCTAAACCTTTTCGATTCGAACGGCAAGTTTCTTAAAATCTACTTGACCAGAGACTACATCCCAAATACGAGATGATGTGCCATTGACCAGCCATTTGTTTTTTGCCGGGTCCGCACTATCCGCCACTGATAAATTCCAAGGGCTAAACATATACCCTCGGGGTACGTTATTGCGTGCGGGTTTGATTAATGTATTGGTGCCCACTGAAGCGCGTGCCTCAAACGAACCGCGTCTAGTGATAAGTTTTACTATGTCGCCATCTATTATTTTTAAATCGGCTGCGTCATCCGGGTGCATTTCGACATACATTTCCGGCACTAGGCGTTGCGTCGTTGGACTGCGGTTTGATTTAGCCGTATGGAAATGTTCATAGACAACCCCTAGTCCTAACCAATACGGATATTTGTCTTTTGGAATCTTTGCCCAGGCCTTGTTTCGGTGTTCTTCATCTGGTAAATCCGGGGTAAGCGCCATATCCCGTGCTTTTTTTAACAAAGGTATATTATCGATAGTATATTTACCTGCGACGGCACCAAATTCCATTAGCTGTTTGGTAATCTCTTTACGTTGCGAATAATCCTGCTCGCACAGTTTAATATGTGCTTTTCCATCATTGGTGCGAAAATAACCGTAGGGGCGGTTTTCCCATATTCCTTCTTGCGCCATATATCGCCGGGTCGCACCGCCGGTTTTCGCTAACATATACGTCGGTGCCGGCCATTGAATGCCACGTAAGTTGCGTATTTGTTGATAAGGGCTGATGTTGTCTTTTTCCTCGACGGCAAGAATACCGGTCAAATCAGTGTCGGTGTCTTTGGAGGCCATGATAATTTCACGAAAAATTTCTTCCGAATCGTAGTCGCCATTAGGCAAGCGTTTCCATGGAAAAATCTTATCACCGTCCATGCCTAACAAGTTAGCAATCTCCCGGCCTTTGTCGATGACCATGTCCATATCCGGGCGGCAACCGAGTGGCGGGTTAGCGGCTTTATCAACGACATAGATCCGGCGTTCCGAATTGATGTAAACGCCCTGAACTTCACCCCAGGTGGCCGCAGGGAAAATGACGTCAGCATACAGATTATTGGGTGCGTGTCGGTAAATTTCCTGGACAACATTAAATGTTTTGGAAATCGCAGGTCGAACAAGATTGTGTAGATCAGGTAAATCAATGTGCGTAGCATAAACAAAAAACATGGCTTTTACTTCATCTTTCAATGCGCGCTCCATCATGCCGACTGCGTATCCCGGATTTTCGGAATTCATTGCCTGTTTTAGATTTTTTTCCGGTACGCGCCAGGCTTTTGCCATTTTGAGTCGATGAGTGTCATTTTTTAAGGGTTGATTAAAGGGTAATCGTCCAGTGAGGCCGCCAGTGAAACGTTCACCCATAGCATTAGGTTGGCCAGTCATGGAAAAGGGGCCACAACCGGGTTTTGCCAGGTCGCCGGTCATAGTGAGCAGGTTAATGATGGAGATAACATTATGTTGCCCGTGTATATGCTGATTATAACCGATTCCCCACATGATGATGACCCCGCCGTGACCATCTTTGCCTCTGGCTAAGCGTTTACGCGTAGCATCAGCATACATGCCTGCGACACGTCGAATAAGCGCGGGTGAGACGTCGTGATTTTTGCCTCCCATTCGGTCCTGGACTTGTTCTGGGCTGTAGCGTGCCAGTACACCTTGGGTATAATTTTCCCACCCGGTGGTGTGCTTTTTCATAAACTCCCAGTCGATAACGTCTTTATGTTCTTTAAGTAATACATGGGCAATCGCATTTAGAAAACTTATATCGCCGTTGAGGATGGGTATGTGTACCTGGTTTTTGGAATTAATGTCATCGTAACCCTTGCTGGTGCCTGTGTAGCGAGGATCAACAACCACTGTCGAGATGTCTTTTTTCTTTTTATGGTCGGCTATGCGCCAATAGATAATGGGATGTGATTCGCGTGCATTGTGTCCGAAGTGCATCACCATGTCAGAGAGTTCAATGTCTTCGTAAGCCAATGGAGGGGTATCAGAACCTAATGTCGCAAAATAACCGGTAACGGCGGATGTCATACACATACGTGCATTGGCTTCTATTGTATTTGAGCCCAAAACACCTTTCATAAATAGGTTTTCAAGATACTGTCCTTCAACAGTAAGTTGGCCGGAACCATAAAGTGCGATTGAGTTGCCGCCATATTTTTTTGCGAGATGCGCTATTTTGTGCGACACCATGTCGGACGCTTCTTCATAAGGTACACGTACGAAATGCTTTTCATCAAAAGAGCCTTTGGTTTTACTGACGTAATCTAAATCACCATGATTGGGTTTCTCCCATTCGTCCCAAACATCCTTGCGCACATAACTATCACCCTCCATGCGGTCAACATAAATGGGTTCGGCGGCGGTCATCCCTTTTATGCACTGCAGCCCGTAGTTGGTGGGGTGGTCCTTGTCGGGGCGCATTGACACGATTTTTCGATTCCTAACTTGAATAATCGTACCGCAACCCACGCCACAATATGGGCAAGCGGCAAGTACCTGGGCGTCTACTTCGGAGTCTTTTATTTCTTGCGGCGCGGCTTCGAGTTCAGGATTGTCAGATAAATACAGGCCTAAGCCTGCGGCAGAGCCGGTAATATATCCGCTGGTTTTGATAAATTCCCGGCGGTTCATTCTCTTATGAATAGTAGACCGCTTCATCAGTGGTGCCTCCGTAATATATAAAAGTTCGCTATCTACTTACTTGGTACCGTTCGCAAGTAAGCGATAATATTGTCGATCTCTTGGTCTGATAAGTTGGCGAGGCCAGCAGGACCCTGAAAGCTTCGCATGCGCGTATTGGAGCGTCCTTCCTTGATTGTGGTACGCATAAAGCCATCTGATGCATGGCTTAGAAAACCGACTTTGCCAATGGCTGTTCCCGTTCCTCCGGCGCTATAACCATCCCCGTTTTTGCCATGGCAACCTGCACATATTTTGTCAAACAAATGTTTGCCGTGTAGCGCGTCACCTTTGGCTTTCGCTTGTTGGTCAATTTCTTTGGCGCGTGACGGTAGTTTGCTTTTAGAACGTAAATAGGCCACTACCGAATCGATCTTATCTGCCAAGTGGGCAAACGGTGGCATACCCGTACCGGGACGCCCTTCTCGTATTGTCGCTGTAAGAAATTTATCAGATGCGATAGACAGAAATTCTTTGTTGGTTAGTGAGGGTGCAACCCCTGGTTTGCCTATGGCATCTTCTTGATGGCAATAAATACAGGATTGGTTAATAATTTTTTTACCTTGAAGAATTTTATCGTTGCTGGACTGGCTGGCGTGAGTAATAGGAGAAAAAAGCAGAATCAGGAATATGACCAAAATAAATGACAGTGAGTTATGTTTTTCTCTAGTTTTGTTGGTGCTGTTATTACTATTTATTACTTTAGTACTGATTATTTGCACATTGAATTTAGGGATATGATGGAAATAGTAGATCAATTTAGTGTGAATTAGCTTAACACCCGACATACACGCCCCTTAAAGACTGCATTATTAATCAAGAATTATTTAAATTACTCATACAAATTTAGGATCATTTAGTTGCTTTGTCCAATATAAAAATCGTCTAGGGTTAATTTAATTTTTAATGGTCAACGGGTGAGTAAAAATAAATTGTATTATAAACGTGTATTATGTAAGTAAGTTCAGGTAATGACGGTGTTGTGACGGAAAAAGCTGCAAATAAAGCTACTGATAAGCCATGCCGACAAAGACTGAGTATTTAACCTTGAAATAATTTAACGGATAGGGTGTATGGGATTGTCTTAGCTTGTTGTGTGTATCGAATGTAGGTCGGACTTGGGTTAGCGCAGTCCGACCTAACATTATTTTTCTGCTGGATGTTTACGTTGTGGTTGCCCAGTATAGACTTGTCTTGGTCTGCCGATGCGTTGTTCCTTGTCTTCCATCATTTCCATCCATTGTGCGATCCAGCCAACAGTTCTGGCCATAGCGAATATAACCGTGAACATATTTAGCGGGATGCCAATGGCTTTGAGGATAATGCCAGAATAAAAGTCTACATTTGGGTAAAGCTTGCGTTCAATAAAGTAGTCATCTTCGAGTGCGATTTTTTCCAGCTCAAGCGCGGTTTCAAATAACGGTTGGTTAACTGTATCCAGGTCCTTAAGCAAATCATGGCACATTTGTCTGATTATGACAGCTCTTGGATCATGGTTTTTATAAATCCGGTGACCGAACCCCATCAATCGATACGGGTCATTTTTGTCTTTTGCGCGCTTAACAAATTTTGCTATTTCTTTCGGATCATTTATTTCTTCCAGCATTTTGATGACTTCTTCATTGGCACCGCCATGTGCGGGCCCCCAAAGAGAAGCAATGCCTGCTGCTACACTGGCAAATGGGTTTGCGCCAGAGCTGCTTGCCAGACGCACGGTCGAGGTACTGGCATTTTGTTCATGATCCGCATGCAGTATCAGAATGAGTTCTAGCGCCTTAACACAAGAAGGGTGAACTTGGTAATTTGTTGTTGGCACGGCAAACATCATGCGCATAAAGTTTTCGACATAACCGAGCTCATTCAGCGGATAAATAAACGGTTGACCGATGGAATATTTATAACTGTCTGCCGCAATTGACGGCATTTTTGCGATTAATCGATGGGCGGATATTTCACGGTGTAGAGGATCAGTGATGTCAGTTGAATCATGGTAGAACGCAGACAGCGCACCCACTACGCCAACCATAATGGCCATCGGATGGGCGTCATGTCTGAAGCCGGAATAAAAACGCCGCAACCCCTCGTGGATCATTGTATGATCAATAATGACGGATTGAAAATGCGCCATTTCACTGGGGTTGGGTAATTCACCATAAAGCAGTAGATAACAGACTTCTAGATAGTTACTGTGTTTCGCCAATTGCTCTATTGGATAACCACGGTACAGCAACATGCCATCATCACCATCTATGTATGTGATACCACTTTGACAACTTGCAGTTGATATAAAGCCAGGGTCGTAAGTGAAATAACCCAGTTCGTTTTGCAATGTTCTGATGTCAAAGCCCGCAGGGCCCATTGAGCCTCGGACCACAGGAAGTTTGATTTCCTTGCCGGTGGCATCATCTCTTATAGTGATCGTATCTTCTGCCATATTATTCTCCAGTTCACAGCTTATTATTATCGGGAAAGATCTCTAAAGAGTAGGTTGTGGTTCGCAACGCCCGGCAATTGCTCCTCGATAACTGCGTCCTGCCCTCATGCATTGCTCTCGATCGCCGCTCCCGGCGCGATTCTACCTCCTCCATCCGTGGAGTCGACGCTACGTACGTCCGTATACTAGTCATCCCAGCCTACAAAGTTTGTATTAAAAGAGAAGCATTAAAACCCGCATTCAGAATCCATTCAAGTCTGATCACTTAAATTCATTACTTTTGTTGTGTTTATCGTTGTGGGTTCACAAAAAATAGTTGGTGTGAAACACACCCCGCCGTTTGAACGTCTAATAAATGTTGGCTACAGAAGGGTTACACCAATTATTTCATTGGCGTACACTCTATTATTTTATGGTCTTAGGAAGTGAGTGATGACAAAACATTATGATTTAATCGCCATTGGTGGTGGAAGCGGCGGTATTTCTGCTGTTGAACGCGCAGCGAAATACGGTGCAAAATGCGCTCTAATAGAGCAAGGCAAAATGGGCGGGACTTGTGTCAACGTGGGTTGTGTTCCCAAAAAGGTAATGTGGTTTGGTGCTCATGTTGCGCACACTTTGAGCATTGCGTCAAATTACGGGTTTGATGTAGATGTAAAAAATTTCAGTTGGGATACGCTTGTTAAGGCTAGAGAGAAGTATATCGCCGGTATTAATAACTGGTACCACACCTATTTAAAAGACTCCGATATCGATGAAATCAGTGGCACGGCACGTTTGCTTGGTCGTTCTTTTAGCAAGAATAGTGTTGAAGTAAATGGCCAGCAGTTCACCGCAGATCATCTGGTGATTGCACCAGGTGGTTTTCCAATCGTACCTGAAATAAAGGGTGCAGACCTTGGGATGACTTCAGATGGTTTTTTTGCTTTAACCGAACAACCCAAGCGTGTTGCTGTAGTAGGTGGTGGTTACATTGCGGTTGAATTAGCCGGTGTATTGAATACATTGGGAACGGATGTTGATTTGTTATTGCGTCGGCAGCATTTTCTAGCACAGCTTGATACTTCGGTTAGAGATGCGTTGATGGAAGAAATGGCTAATAACGGTGTTAACGTATTACCCAGTATATCAATTTCCAGTATTTCAAAAACTGACTCCGGCAAATTGAATATCTCTTGCCAGGGTGGTCATGAGTTAAAAGACTTTGATACCGTTATTTGGGCAACCGGTCGTGCGCCGAATACTCTCGATTTAGGGTTGGATAAAGCGGGCGTTGCAATGGATAAATCCGGTTTTATCCCGGTCGATAAGTTTCAAAATACCAACGTATCTGGAATTTACGCGATTGGTGATGTAACAGGGCAAGCGGCGTTAACACCTGTTGCGATTGCGGCTGGGCGTCGATTGTCTGATCGGCTTTTTAATAACCAGCCTGAAAGGCATCTGGATTATGACAACATACCCACTGTTGTGTTTAGTCACCCACCTATTGGTACAATAGGCTTAACAGAAGAAGAAGCGCGAGAGTTGCATGGTGATGCTGTTAAAGTTTACTCGACACAATTTACCAATATGTATTATGCGCTCACCGACCATAAGCAGAAAACCGTAATGAAACTGGTGACAGTGGGAGCCAAAGAAAAAATTGTCGGTTGTCATATTATTGGCCAAGGTGCGGATGAAATGTTGCAAGGGTTTGCCGTCGCAATAAAAATGGGTGCGACAAAGGCCGATTTTGACAATACTGTTGCGATACACCCAACCAGCGCAGAAGAGCTGGTGACCTTGCGTTAGTCCATGCTTTTAATGTGGCTCTTTATTCGGGCAATTGCGGGATTGCATTTTTCAGGATAGATAATGAATATCAGGTCTTACCAAAACGCTGAACCAAGAATCGCGGACCATGTCTACATCGATGAAACAGCTGTAGTAATTGGTGATGTTGCCGTTGGAGAGCACAGTTCAATTTGGCCGATGTCGGTGGTGCGTGGTGATGTAAATTCGATTGTCATCGGTGCGAATACAAACATCCAGGACGGTTCGATACTGCATGTTACCCATCGACACGACACTATTCCGGAGGGTTATGCATTACACATTGGCGATAGTGTAACCGTAGGCCATAAAGCCGTATTGCATGGCTGTACCATAAAAGATCAATGTCTGATTGGCATGGGTGCTATTGTCATGGACGGTGCTGTTATTGAATCTAATGTATTATTAGGCGCAGGGAGTCTAGTGCCAATGGGTAAGGTGCTGGAAAGTGGTTTTTTGTGGATAGGTCATCCAGTTAGAAAATCCAGGGAGCTCACCGAAGAAGAGTTTGCTTGGATCGAATATTCTGCAACGCATTATGTTTCATTAAAAAATCAATATATTACTTTTACTTAAGGATAAGTGATTAGAGTGTTGTTAATGTGGGCAATTAGTTCATAAATTATATCTATGGCCTCATAAATTAAATGTATTGTCTTGCTAAGCTTATTAGCGTACAAATAAACATAAAACAAGAATAAGAAGTTAGTGCAACAATTTTGAGGATGGTACATTGGAAATTTTTGTCGGAAATCTTCCGAGCGATATTGATGCGTCGGATCTGAGGGCGTTGTTTAAAAATACGTTGCGGAAAAATGTATTTGATAAAGTTTATGAGAAGCTTATCAGCAAAGGCAACTTGGACAAGACGAATACCTCTTTCCGTGTATTTCAAAAAGAGTGGCGGGGGGGCGTGTTGAATTATGGACATATCGAGTTTCGTTCAAAAAAAATAGCCAGCGTTGCCATCGATATGTTGGATAATGTAAATTTTAAAGGTAGTGATCTTGTCGTAAGAGAGTATAGGCATCGCGCCTATGTTAACGATCGCCGGGATGTGGAATGGCGCGAGAGTCCTTGGCGTGATGAAGAACGTCGATTAATCGAACGCAGAGGCACAGACGAGTACTTTTGGGGAGTAAGGGGTACAAGGGGGGGGGCAGACGAGTACTTTTGGGGGGAGTATAAGTGGTGAATAGTTTCAACATGCTTTTGCTTCGTACTGCTTTTAAATAACTCGCGCAGCTTTGTAAGTAGTAGCGTTGTAAGTAGTAATTATTAACAGGGCACCGGCACCCTACATTTCTATCCTCAGCTTTTCAATAACAGCTGTCGTGTCCGGACGTTTACCCCGCCATAGATAAAATGATTCAGCAGCTTGTTCGACCAGCATACCTAAGCCATCGATAGCTTTAACCGCCTTTTGTTGTATGGCCCAATGCAAAAACAAGCTGGGTTCTTTTGCATACATCATGTCGTAGCACCAGGCGTTATCTGCAAGTATATTATTTGGTAGCGGAGGTAATTGTGCATTAAGACTGGCAGAAGTGCCGTTAATAATTAAATCAAATTGTAATCCATTAACGTCCTGATAGCTGCTGCCCCTAATGTCACCAGCATTGCCATAAAGTTTTGCGAGTGCTTTTGCTTTATCTGTTGTGCGGTTAGCAATGATAATTTGTTTTGGTTTTTGTTCAAGTATAGGCAACAGTACGCCTCGTACTGCACCGCCGGCACCCAGAATTAAAACACGTTGATTTTCAAATGTACCATTATGATTTTCACGTATATCTTTTACCAGGCCGATACCGTCAGTGTTGTCTCCATAGATTATGCCACCTGATTTGAACAAAATAGTATTAACAGCGCCTGCAATTTCTGCACGTGCGCTGCGCTCATTTGACAGATGCCAGGCTTCTTGTTTAAAAGGAACGGTGATATTTAACCCTTTGCCACCACTCGCCTGAAAATTCCCAACGGCTTGTTCAAAGCCGCCTGGATCAACCTGGGTAGCGGTATATTCGATGTTTTGCTTGGTTTGTTCGGAAAATAATGTATGAATAAGCGGTGACTTGCTATGGTTGATAGGATTACCCATTACCGTGTAGCGATCAGTTTTATTTTCGAAGTCGAATAATGAAGACATACTGTCAGTCTAAAGCTCCAGTGTTGATATTGCTAGATCTACGTGTTTAGGATAGAAACAAGACGTAAGCTATTTATTGACAGATCCGAAGAAACGAATTTCAGTAGCGTGGATTTTATAATTCTCAATTGCTGCTCCCGACGCAATTCTACCTCTGTTATGGAGCCGTACCTCCTCACATCCCTGTGGGTCGCAGTGTACTAGCCATCCCAACACCGATTTGCTCCGGGTTAACTAAATATGCTTTTTAGCGTGAAGAAAAAAATTATTGATAAAATTGCACCGGCAGGTAGCGTGATTATCCAGGACAGAAAAATAGTGCGGACGATATTCATATTTAATGCACCAAGACCGCGTGCCAGTCCGACACCAAGAACGGCGCCCACTAATGTATGCGTTGTTGATATCGGTAATCCTGTACCAGAGGCAACAACAACCGTGCCGGCTGCGGCCAACGTCGCAGCAAATCCACTACTTGGTGTTAGTTGTGTTATTCCAGTGCCAATGGTGGCGATCACTTTGTGACCGTAAGTTAGCAATCCGACGACAATGCCAATGCCGCCTATCAAAAGTATCCAGGGAGGCATAGGCGCTTTAGATTCAATTGAACCATTGCTTCCCACTATGCTTATAACTGCTGCCATCGGGCCAACTGCATTGGCGACATCGTTTGAGCCGTGAGCGAATGCCATAGCACAGGCAGTCACGACCATGAGTACACTAAAAATGCGCTCAACATTTGTGTAATGAAATTCTTTATCTGCATTGGGGTCGAGCTTTAATTTTTTAATTGAGTAAATACCACCAAGCATAATGATAAAGCCGATAAAAAAAGAAATGCTGAATTTTTCTATTCCGTTAAGTTCCAGTCCAACGTGCTTTAAGCCTTTATACATAGTTACAAGCGCGATAATAAAACCGACCATAAAAATGTAAAAGGGCACGTAGCGTTTCGCATTCTTAATGGGATTGTCTGTGTTGATAATTAAGTTTTGTACACTTTTGAATAGCGCAAAGGAAATCGCGCCTGCTAGCAACGGAGAGACTACCCAGCTCATCGCGATGGTGCCTACTTCCGCCCACTTTACTGCTTCAAACCCTATGCCAACTGCGGCAAATCCAACGATTGCACCGACTATGGAATGCGTGGTTGAAACCGGCCAACCAGCGCGCGATGCGATGACTAACCAAATGCCCGCGGCTAACAGTGATGACAACATGCCATAGATGATCAACTCGGGCGACCCGGAGAGCATATCCATGTCCAATATGCCTTTGCGGATAGTAGAAGTGACCTGGCCGCCTGCGAGATAGGCGCCCGCGAATTCAAAAACGGTGGCGATAATGATGGCTTGTTTTATCGTAACTGCTTTTGAGCCAACTGAAGTGCCCATTGCATTAGCGACATCGTTCGCACCCACACCCCATGCCATGAATAAACCAAAGGCACAGGCAAGAATAATAAAAGTTGTTCCAAACTCCATTACAGATTTCTCGCTTTTTTTAGTTTTTTTCAGCTTTTCGCTTTAAGCAATAATTAACGTGCCAGCATAAGTTGCAGGCGGCTGCCCACTCGTTGCGATATATCAGCAAGTTCTCCAGTCCAGTCAATGATTGTATATAGGAATATTACTTCAACTGGGGGAAGATTTTGTTCGATTTTAAATAATGAGGCGCGGATACCAACCTGAATTTTGTCAGTGTCATTTTCTATTTTGTCCAGTTTGGAAAGCATGGATTGTACTGCTTTAATTTCGCCACCACTGAAACCCGTTTCAACAAGTTCATCTAATTCGTTTATTGCTTGTTGCGCCTGTCCGGATGCATCAATGCAACGCGCCACAAATGCCAGGAATTTCGCGCTGATTTCCTCAGGGAAAATCATTTTACGACCGAGTATAAGTCCTGCAATATCTTTTGCTTTATTGGCGATTTTGTCTTGCATGGTAAGTACTTCAAGTAAATCCCGACGGGATACGGGTAAAAATAAACTTTTAGGCAGATGTGACCTTAGATCTTTTTTGAGTTTGTCTGCTTCCTGTTCCAGATTGCGAATTTTTTTTTGAAGCATAGTCGCTTCTTTCCAATCTTGATTTATCACTGCTTGAAAAAAATCGGGAAGGACTAAAATACATTCTTGAACGCTGGCCATGTGTTTTTGAAGTGGCCGAACCGGAGAGATACCAAATAAACTTCCTATATAATTTTTCATTTGCCCATCGTTCTCTATAATATTTTGGCCGAGCGGCTAGGTTTGAAAGTAAGTAATTTTAATATACAAGTTTTGTTTTCTTGTTTATCAGGTATCTTTAGAGAGCCATTGAGCAACCCGTTTGCCAAAGTAGGTTAAAATCCCATCTGCCCCCGCTCTTTTCATGCAAAGTAATGATTCCATAATGACTTCTTTTTCAGATAACCAGCCGTTCTGACTAGCCGCCATTAACATGGCGTATTCGCCACTGACTTGATAAACAAACGTCGGGGCACCGAACTCATCTTTAATTCGTCGAACGATGTCCAGGTAAGGCATGCCCGGTTTAATCATTACTATGTCCGCGCCTTCTTCAAGGTCGAGACTCACTTCCCAAAGCGCTTCATCCGAGTTTGCTGGATCCTGCTGATACGTGTATTTATTACCCGCACCCAGGTTGGCTGAAGAGCCGACGGCATCGCGAAATGGTCCATAAAAACTGGACGCAAATTTGGCGGAATAGGCCAGGATGCGAGTGTGAATATGGCCAGCCGATTCCAAAGCGTGGCGAACAGCGCCAATGCGTCCGTCCATCATATCCGATGGCGCGACGATATCCGCGCCTGCTTCTGCGTGGGATAAAGCCTGTTTGACTAAGACTTCAACCGTTTCATCGTTCATTACATAACCTGTTTTATCAATCAAGCCGTCTTGCCCATGCGTCGTAAACGGGTCTAGCGCAACATCGGTAATGATACCAAGTTGGGGTGCTGCCTTTTTTATTGCACGAACTGCCCGTTGAGCCAAACCATCGGGATTGAATGCCTCGCGTGCATCTTCCGTTTTAATATTTTCAGGCGTAACCGGGAACAATGCTACAGCAGGAACACCTAATTCAATCAGTTGCTTAGCTTCTTTAACTAGTTCATCAATTGACACGCGCTCGACGCCGGGCATAGAAGGTATAGCTTCTCGTTTAGACGCCCCTTCGAGCACAAACATGGGGTAAATCAGGTCATCTACGGTGAGATTGGATTCGCGCATAAGTCGACGTGAAAAATCATCGCGTCGCATTCTACGCATACGCACATTTGGGAATTGTCCTCGTCCAGTATCTAAATGGCTCACGATAAAATCTCCTGATCAGTACTACAAAGTACATGCCATGATAAATGACATGCTCGTCGCAGTACAGGAAATGGAGTGAATTCCTGTGTAGTCTCGCTAATTGGATAGAAGCAGAAGTTATATCCCCTGAATGATGTAGTCAGGGGATATAAATAGAAGTTTAGCGCTTTTTGATTGTCTTTTTAGCTGCTTTTTTCTTGGTTTTCTTTTTAGTCACTTTTTTCTTAGCCGCTTTCTTCTTTGCTACTTTTTTCTTCGCTGCTTTTTTCTTAGTCGTTTTTTTCGTAGTGGTTTTTTTAGCTGCTTTCTTCTTAGTCACTTTTTTCTTGTTCGTCTTTTTGGCTGCCTTTTTCTTGGCGACTTTCTTCTTTATCGCTTTTTTCTTAACCGCTTTTTTCGTAGTGGCTTTTTTAGTCTTTTTCTTGACTGCTTTCTTTTTGACCGCCGACTTTTTAGCTGTTTTCTTTGAGGTCGTCTTTTTAGCTGCTGTTTTCTTGGCTGTCTTTTTCTTAGCCGCCTTTTTAGTTGTTTTCTTCTTAACGGGCGCAGGTGTAGATACTTCCTCTTTTATCTCTTCTTCATTCTCTTCATTCTCTTCATCTTCTTCATCTTCTGTTTCTGCTGCTACCACATCGTCGTCGTCATCGTCATCTGGTTCCTGGTATACCGGCCTTGGTGTATCAGGTAGATCCACGTCGGGCGCAGTAAACATGGTTTCAATGGCTTCTTCCGGTAATTCATCAACGACATTACACAGCTCATCAAATATTTCCGATACGTCGCCAACTCCCTGGACTGTTCGAAGCATGTTCTTGTTTCTGTAATAGGCTATAAGAGGTGTGGTTTGGGCTTCGTAAATTCTTAGGCGGTTGCTAATCGTTTCTTCATTATCATCTGAGCGATGATGTAGATTGCCGCCACAGTGATCACACTGGTCTTCTAGTTTTGACGGGTTAGTATAAATATTATACAATTGTCCGCAAGACTCACAGGTACGACGTCCGGTTGTTCTTTCAATAATGACATCGAAATCAACCGCGATCAAAATAGCAGCCTGCATTGGTTTGTTCAACTCGTCCAGCATTGTATTGAGTTCTTCTGCCTGGAGGAGGTTGCGAGGGAAGCCATCTAGAATGAAGCCGCTATCTGTATCGGCGCTTTTTAAGCGTTCTTCTATCATTGCAAGTACGATGGAGTCTGAAACAAATTGTCCTGCATCGATAGCTGCTTTAGCTTGTATGCCTAATTCAGTATTCTCTTGTACTGCAGCCCGCAGTAAATCGCCCGTCGAAATTTGAGGCACATTATATTTTTCAACCAGACGTTTTGCCTGGGTTCCTTTGCCTGAGCCTGGTGCGCCGAGTAGTACGATTCTCATATTGTTTCCTCACTCATATCGTAATCACTTTATTTTGTTTGTGTTTTTTGGCGTTAGCTTTAAACGGCATAAACGCCACCCCTTCTTATATCATGTACTTTTATCACGTAAAAGGCATATAGCATTGATAATAGCTAAATATCAATGAATTGGTAATTTGAGTTGCCAAAAATATTGAACGTTTATCGATCAGAATTTGTCAATCAGAATCTATCAATCGTTTATTGATCCGATGACAAAGATTGTTTACGCCAAATAATTTTTTAATGCCTGTGACCGTTATTATCTGTTATTACTAACTCTTTATTCTAATTCGCAACTATATGATTAGCTTACAGCCCTGATAAAAAGCTAATTATCACACTCGATGCGATGTTTAATCAATATTAGTACAGCTATATCACTTGTGTTAGAAAATTTTGGTTTTTGTTTTGCTTTTTGTTGTTAAAAATCTTAGTTTGTAGTCCGGCAACATAATAGCCTTATCTTGTTGCAAACATCAATGATACAACAGGATGGCTGGAGGTTTTCGTTACACTAGACTGCACGAAGATATTCGAGTGAAGACATACTTTGGTTTTTTGTGATGTATTAATATTTTTTATGTATAAATAATTGTTCTGGAATATATTATTTTTGAATGCATGGTTCTGGAACACATGGTTCTTGAAAAATTTGTTGAAGGGAGGAGTTCTTAATGACTAAGAGAAATGCTTTTTATGCCCAGTCTGGGGGTGTTACCGCCGTAATAAATGCGTCGGCGTGTGGGGTTATCGAGACTGCGCGAAAACATAAGAATAAGATTGGAAAAGTATATGCTGGCCGAAATGGCATTATTGGGGCTTTAACTGAAGACTTGATTGATACCAGTAAGGAATCCGCAAAATCAATTGCCGCGTTACGCCATACGCCTTCCGGTGCATTTGGTTCGTGTCGATATAAATTGAAAGGGCTAGAAGAAAACAGGGCTCAATATGAGCGTTTGATAGAAGTATTCAAGGCCCACGACATTGGTTATTTTTTTTACAATGGCGGTGGTGATTCTCAAGACACATCGAATAAGGTTTCCCAAATAGGGGCGAAATTGGGTTATCCCATAACGTGTGTGGGTATACCCAAAACAGTCGATAATGATTTACCTATTACCGATAATTGCCCGGGATTTGGTTCTGTTGCTAAATATGTCGCTGTTTCAATTAGAGAAGCAGCGTTTGATGTGGCCTCAATGGCTAAAACGTCCACAAAGATATTCGTCATGGAAGTGATGGGCCGTCATGCAGGCTGGATTGCAGCGGCAGGTGGCCTGGCGGCTGAGAATGAGGGTGACGCGCCACATATTATTTTGTTTCCAGAGATTACGTTTGATCGGCTGGCTTTTTTAAACCGGGTTGATGAATGTGTTAAAAAATATGGCTACTGCGCAATAGTTGTGTCTGAAGGTATCAAGAACCCTGAAGGTCAGTTTCTCGCTGAAGCGGGTGGCAAAGACTCCTTTGGTCACGCCCAGTTGGGTGGCGTGGCGCCGGTTGTCGCGCAACTTATTAAAGATGAACTGGGGTATAAATATCATTGGGCGGTAGCGGACTATTTGCAGCGCGCGGCGCGGCATATTGCGTCTAAAACAGATGTTGAACAAGCCTATGCATTAGGTAAGGCGGCCGTTCAGCTGGCGTTGAAAGGGCAAAATGCTGTTATGCCTACGATTGTTCGCAAATCAGATAAACCTTATAAATGGACAGTGGGTGTCGCAAAACTGTCAGCGGTTGCCAATGTAGAGAAAATGATGCCAAGGAATTACATTAGCAAAGATGGTATGGGTATCACAGAACGTTGTCGCACTTATCTACTGCCGTTAATCAAAGGCGAAGATTATCCGCCGTATAAAAATGGTTTACCGCAGTATGTGGTGCTGAAGAACGTTGCAGTGCCGAAGAAGCTGAAAGATGAGTTTACGATTTAAGTATGAATTCACCGCAAAGACGCGAAGTACGCAAAGGTTTATAATTTAAAAGATTGTTTCTTTGCGTCTTTGCGGTGAAATGATGTTTCTTCAAAGAAGAGGCGCAATAACCAAACTTACAATCGCCATTACATTAATAAGAATATTCATAGAGGGGCCTGATGTATCCTTGAAGGGGTCGCCTACGGTATCACCTACTACCACTGCAGTATGCGTGTCTGACCCCTTGCCGCCGAGGTTGCCTTTTTCCACATACTTTTTCGCATTGTCCCAGGCGCCGCCGGCGTTAGCCATAGTGATTGCTAATAATACACAACCCAATAGTGCGCCACCTAACATGCCGCCCAACGCCGATGCGCTAATACCGAATCCGACGACCACCGGGGCTGAAACAGCGAGTACGCCGGGCAATACCATTTTTTTCAGTGCTGCCCGGGTGGCGATATCAATGCAACGTGCATTATCCGGCTTTGCAGTGCCTTCTAGCAATCCGGGTATCTCGCGGAATTGACGGCGAATTTCCTGGATCATTTCAAATGCAGCGTCGCCAACTGCGGTCATGGTAAGAGAAGCGACAAGAAAAGGAAATATGCCACCAATAAATAAACCGACCAGTACTGGAGGGTGATTGAGTGCCAGGGAAAAATCCGCGTTATGGGCGGAAACAGTTTCAACGAACGCGGTAATAATCGCTAACGCTGCCAATGCCGCTGCGCCGATCGCAAAGCCTTTGCCAATTGCCGCTGTTGTATTGCCGAGTTCGTCGAGCGAATCGGTAATCTTACGGGTGTCCTCGCCCAGTCCAGCCATTTCAGCAATGCCACCTGCATTATCGGCTACCGGGCCGTAAGCATCGATGGCCATAGTGATACCCACCGTTGCCAACATACCGACCGCCGCGATACCCACGCCATAAAGACCAACAAGTTGGTCTGATATGAATATGATAGCGCATATAGTAAGAACCGGGACCACAACAGATTGCATGCCTAGCGCAAGACCACTGATCATAACGGTTGCAGGACCTGTTTCCCCCGCTTTGGCGAGATCGCGTATTGGTTTGCCGGCGGTGTAATATTCAGTCACTAGGCCAATAATGATGCCACCCACTGCGCCGACCACCACTGCGCCCCAGACATTTACGCTGATACCAATGATGGTAATTACAAAGTATGAGGAGGTAATAAATAACACCGCTGCACCTATAGTGCCTATTCTTAGTGCGACTTCGGGTGTTTTTGCAGAAAATACGACAACCAGCAAAATGCCGAGTATAGAGCAGATAAGGCCGACGGAAGCCAGGCCTAAAGGTAAAAACATCAAGTCACTGCGTTCTCCCAATGTGGCGATAGCGGCCGCGCCTACCGTGGATGCGATGGCGATGGTGGCGATGATTGAGCCACAATAGGACTCAAAAATATCTGAGCCCATACCTGCGACATCACCAACGTTATCGCCGACGTTATCCGCAATCACACCCGGGTTGCGTGGGTCATCTTCAGGAATGCCCGCTTCAATTTTACCGACCAGGTCGGCACCCACATCAGCACTTTTAGTAAAAATGCCGCCGCCAACACGAGAAAATAAAGCGACAACTGACGCACCCATGCCGAAGCCGTGAATGGCATGGGCGGTTTCGGGGTCGCCACCAAAAAACATATATAAGGTGCCTAATCCGAGTAATCCGACGGCTGCAATAGTTAACCCCATTACAGAGCCACCAAAAAAAGCGGTGGTTAATGCAGCCGCGGCTCCCTGTGTATGCGCTGCGGTTGTTGTGCGTACATTTGCCTTTGTTGCGGTGAACATGCCGATATAACCAGCAATGCCAGAACAGAATGCGCCAGCGACAAATGCGATCGTTGTTTGGGCGCCGAGGAATACATAGAGCAAAACAGCTAACACGGCAGCAAACGGGACGAGAATGGAATATTCTCGTTTCATGAAAACCATAGCACCTAGATGAATGGCTTCCGCTATTTCCAGTATTAGCCCTTCACCAGCGGGCATGGCTTTAATGCGACCATAGATGATGAATGCGACGACGAGACCTAAGATGCCTAAAGCAGGGGGTAGATAGGTTGTTTCCATTTGACAGGCTCCAAATAGTTATAAGCCTTATAGTATATAGATGAACAGGCTTAGGTTATTGGTTGAACCAGGTTTCTTGATTGAAATTGCTGTTACGTCAATAAACACATTATATGTCGAAATTGTTGTTAGACCATATTTCAATTGCCTTAAAGTAGCAACGATTTATTATCGCCCATTATTTTTAGACATGCGTTACAATATAGATTGTATTGGATTTGCGAGTGGTGTTTGTTAAAATTGATTGTCAATTTATTCACAAAATATATTAATAATAAATACGATCCTGTCTATTGGTTGTTTTAACTGTGGATTGCTCAAGCATTTATCCGATAGCCGCTTACCCAATGGGAATTTGGTTTCGCGCAGAACAGGAAAGTGCATCTGCAGCTTAGAATTAGAAGAAGTAAAGCTACTTAATAATAATTAAAAAGTACTAAAAAATAATAAAAGTGTAGTTAAAAAGACACGCAGTACGATTGCCTCGCGGAGAGTGAGGTGGGGATTCCAAAATCAATTGCCGTAAATATAAAGGGACTTAATAATATGAAATCTTTAGCTAGTATATTGTTGTTTGCTGTTGTTAGCTATTCTTCCGCTACGCAAGCGGATTTGACGTTTTCAGCTCCACCTAGGGAGTCACTTGCAGAGGGTGAACAAATGTATGGTCCGATTGTTGAGTATTTAAGTGAATCATTGGGCCAGAAGGTAAAATACGAGCATCCTTCTGACTGGATTCAGTATTCAGTCAATATGCGTAAAGGAAAATATGACATTATATTTGATGGCCCCCATTTTGCGGCATGGCGTATAAAACACCTTAAACACAGCCCGGTTGCGATGTTACCGGGTTCGTTGGATTTTGATATTCTCGTCCGTAAGGACGACGATAAAATCAATGATTTACGCGATCTTGTGCGATACAAAATATGTGGTCTGGCGTCACCAAATTTGGGCACAGTGACGGTTTATTCGCTTTACGATAATCCGGTAGTTCAGCCGGAAATTTATGAAATCAAAGGTGGATTTAAAGGTGTCTATCGGGCGTTTAAAAATCAACGATGCAGGGCCGCTATTGTGCGTGACAATATCTATAAAAAATTGACGGACGCGGAAAAAAAATCGGTCAAAATTATTTATAAAAGTCGCTCGTTACCCAATCAAACCGTTACTGTCAGTAGTAAGCTCGATAGTAAAACGCGTGAATTAGTTGCGTACGTGTTAACAACAGCAAAGGGTGCCGAGTCTGCAGATAAGTTGTTTGGTCGTTTCAGCAAAAAAGAAAAATATTTTGTTGAGCCTGCGAAACAAGCTGTCTACACAGGACTTGAGGATTTACTTGAGGGTGTTATTTGGGGTTGGTAAGTCAAGGCCTAATTGAATATTTATTTAACAAGTGGTTCTAGCGTGCTTTAAACGCCCGGTTTTTATGCTTAGCTGTTTTTCTAAATATCTTCCGAAGTAAGCACCAGTTTTACGGAGTACTAGCGATTAACCTCCGGTAACAGGTGGAAAAAAAGCGACCTCATCGCCTTGGTTTACAATATGGTTGGCGTCGACATATTCTAAATTTACCGCCATAAGAACATTTGGTTTTAGTGGTTGCCCATTTGCAACCTCTTTCCAAACATCGGCGACTGTCTTTACCGTTGCGCCACTTATTTCATCTTGCGCCCGTCCGAATTCTTCTCTCAAGCTAGCGAAGTATTTAACTGTAATGGTCATATTTCTGTATTATCTGATTAGGTGACTTAGTGTATGGTAGTCGTTTAGGCAGTGTAATGGAACACACTCAGCGAACGAGTGAGCAAATGCAGGTATGAAGGTAAATGTATGGCGAAATTAACCCATTTTAGCGCCTCTGGTGAGGCCCACATGGTTGATGTGGGTGATAAACAAGAGACCCGTCGTATCGCTGAAGCATGCGGTTATATTACTATGCAGGTCGAGACGTTGTCTTTGATAATAGAAGGCAATCATAAAAAAGGGGATGTGCTCGGTGTGGCACGAATTGCCGGAATAATGGCGGTGAAGAAAACGTCTGAATTGGTGCCACTTTGCCATTCAATTTTAATAGATAGTGCTGTAGTAAGTTTTGAGACGGACGAAGAAAAAAATCGGGTTTCTTGCGTCGCAACTGTACAGACGGTTGGTAAAACAGGTGTCGAAATGGAAGCGCTTATGGCGGTGCAAATTGCATTGTTGACTATATACGATATGTGTAAATCCGTGGATCGTGGTATGGCGATGGGTGGTATCCGTTTATTAAGAAAAGAAGGCGGCAAGTCGGGGACGTGGTCCTCAACGTTCTAGATACAAATATTACGCTATTATTGCTCTATTATTACATTATGCATAACCACGCGCACCACTCCCATTCTCACTCACACAGCGCGGCTTCTCCAAGCCGGTCATTAATCTGGGCGCTAGTTTTGACGCTGTCTTTTGCGGGTGTTGAAGCAGTTGCGGGGTGGTTGTCAGGATCCTTGGCATTGCTTGGAGATGCAGCGCATATGGTTTCCGATGCAACCGCGTTGGGTTTGGCTTCTTTTGCCGCCTGGATTGCCATGAAGCCGCCCACAGACCAACATTCTTATGGCTACGGCCGGGCAGAGGTTATTGCTGCATTGGTCAATAGTTTGTTTATGATTGTCATTGTTGTCGGTATTGTTGTAGCGGCTGTGGATAGGTTTCAGTCCCCTCAACCTGTTATTGGTAGTACAGTGATGTGGGTTGCTGCGGTGGGTTTGGTTATTAATTTGCTGGTTGCTTTCGTGGTGAGTAGTGGGCACCAGACTCTTAATACTCGCGGAGCGTTGCTGCATGTGTTAGGTGACTTATTGGGATCGGTTGCTGCGTTGATCGCAGGGACAGTGATTCATTTCACTGGTTGGACCCCGATAGATCCTATCCTTTCTCTTGTGATCTGCGCTCTGATTCTTTATTCAAGTCTGCATTTATTGCGTGAGGTACTGCATGTCATAATGGAGGGTGTCCCCTTACATATTGATTTGCAAGAAGTTGGCAATGCTATGGCCGCAATAGAAGACGTAAATTCAGTTCATGATTTGCACATCTGGACACTGTCGAGTGGGCGAATTGCGCTGTCGGCACACATCGTTGTTGATGAGTTGGGGAAATGGCAGCAGATACTGGATCAACAGTCTGGCATGTTAAAGACGCGATTTGGCGTTGAGCACGTAACGCTTCAACCTGAATCTACGACAAAGATTATTCAACCCCTTTCGTTGATAAAATAAAGCATTGATCTAATAGGCTTCTCATTCCAATTTCTGGCATAATTACAAATTGACAAAATTTTGTGATATGTCTTTAATACTGGCCGACGTCGCCGCTTACATTCTAGTGCCTACTAGTTAGTCGTCGTTAGTACCTACACAATTAGTATCCGTATCGAAAAGCTTACTTATAGTGCTGACATAGTGCTGATATAGTGCCAATTATAGTCTCGACACAATAGATATGAATATTTAAACCAAGACAATATGAATTTAAAATTTACAAAAATGCATGGATTAGGTAATGACTTCGTCGTTATCGATGGTATTACTCAAGTTGTAAACCTGGATCGTGAAAATATAAAATTTATTGCTGATCGACGTTTTGGTGTCGGTTGTGATCAAATTTTACTTATTGAGTCGCCGCGTTCGTCTGACACCGATTTTTTTTATCGAATATTCAATGCCGACGGTGGGGAGGTGGAACAATGCGGAAATGGCGCGCGTTGTCTGGCGCGTTTTGTTATGGACAAGGCATTGACCACAAAAAAGACTGTCAAAGTTGCAACAAATTCGGGAGTAATCGAATTAATGCTTCAATCAGGTGAGCTATTCACGGTAAATATGGGTGTCCCTCGATTTGAACCGGAAGATTTGCCAATGATTACTGACAAAACGCAGGAACGTTATATACTTAAAGCGGATGAGCAGCCCATAGAGATTGGAATTGTGTCTATGGGAAACCCGCATGCTGTTGTTATTGTAGATGATGTAGACAATGCGCCTGTTGCAACGACAGGTAAGTCGTTGGCGACCCACTCATCTTTTCCCGAAGGTATCAATGCTGGATTTATGGAAATCGTAAGTCGTTGTCATATTAAATTACGAGTGTATGAACGAGGTTCTGGTGAGACGATGGCTTGTGGAACAGGCGCATGTGCTGCTGTCGCCTATGGTCGAGTGCGTAATTTATTAGATGAACGAGTTGAAGTGGATTTGAAAGGAGGACGTCTTTCGATACAATGGAATGGCAATGGGGGGGCTGTGTTAATGACCGGTCCAGCACAAACGGTTTTTGAAGGAAATATTGAATTATGACTACATTATTACAAAGTATTAAAAAACAAACGATTTCAGAACACGATGTTAAACAATACCTGGCGAATAATACTGATTTTTTCCAAACACACGGGCAATTGCTTTCTGATCTTGTGATACCTCATGACAGTGGTCCGGCGGTTTCTTTGGTAGAGCGGCAAGTGTCTATTCTTCGCGAGCAGAAAAAACAACTTAAAAGACAGCTTCAGGAACTTGTACAGATAGCAAAAGAAAATGATAGGTTAAACAAGCAATTACATAAACTCACAATAGCGTTGTATCAGGCGGAATCAATTGAAGCTGTATTGGGCGTGTCGCGTGCCAGGCTAAAATTAGATTATAAGGTCGATGAAAGTAATTTTCTTTTTTTCGTGGGCACGGGTGACGATGCTGTTATTGATCCTTCTCAACTGCCATCAGGGCTGTTCGATTCGTTTATAGACAACCGTGACCCTGAATTTAAAGATATAGGTCAAATTATTAGTGATAGGAAGCCTGTATGCGGGCAATTTAAACCAGAGCTTACAAAAACCCTTTTTGGTGACGTGAAGACAGACGTTAGATCGGCGGCGCTATTGCCATTGGTGAGTGGCTCTTGTTTTGGTTTGTTATGTATCGGAAGTTACGATGTACAGCGCTTCCACGCGGGGAAGGGCACCGAATTTTTGAAAAATTTAGCGGAGTTAATTAGCTGTTCATTGAAAGCGCGTTTATAAGTGGTGTTTTAAGTAACGTTTGCTATGCTTTTGTTTAAGTTCCGCTCTTGTTGTTCCGGTCTATGTTGTTCCGATCGTAAGTTGTGCCGATCTAAGTGCGAAGCCATGTCGTAGTTGTACCCTCAAATTACTCTTGCTGACAAGAAAGAATAAGAAGCCAAGTATAATGGATACAAACGAAATTGAGTGGGTAAGTCAGTTTATTAATTATCTGCAAGCTGAGCGTCGATTGTCAGGCCATACAGTAAGTAACTATGCCAGAGATCTGAACAAGGTTGTCGTCTTTTGCCGAAATAAGCAAATTGCCGCGTGGAAAGATTTGAATGTACACGATGTGCGCGCATATATTAGCCAGCGGCATCGAGGAGGATTAAGTGGTCGAAGTTTGCAACGCGAGCTATCTACTTTACGGTCGTTTTTTAAGTTCCTGGAGCGAGAGAACGTCGTCAACAAAAGTCCGGCCGTGAGTGTTAGCGCGCCGAAAACCGCGCGGAAGTTACCACAGACTCTGGATGTTGATCAGGTTCCAAAGCTGCTAAATATTCCGGCAGACGATTTGTTATCGATACGTGATAAAGCCATGATCGAATTAATGTATTCTTCTGGATTGCGCTTGGCGGAACTTGTGTCCGTGGATTTGGGTGATATTGATTTAGCGCAAGCCGAGGTGCGTGTAACAGGTAAGGGGGCAAAAACACGTATTGTGCCCGTCGGTAAATTTGCAAAAGAAGCGATTATCGACTGGATGCATGCCAGGGGCAACATGGTACTAATGGATGAACCCGCACTCTTTGTGAGTAAACGCGGTGCGCGTATTTCGCGACGTGCTGTAGAGATCCGAATGAAAGAATGGGGAGTGAAGCAGGGACTGGATAGCAATGTCTATCCACATAAACTTCGCCACTCTTTTGCGAGTCATTTGTTGGAATCAAGTGGCGATTTGAGAGCAGTACAAGAATTGCTTGGGCATGCGGATATTTTTACCACTCAAATATACACACATTTGGATTTTCAACACCTTGCCCGAATTTACGACAAAGCCCACCCCAGAGCTAGACGTAAATAGCTAAGCGCAAATAACAACCCGGATTTTGCTGTGCGTCATCAAGGCTATACCCGTAGCGTTTGAGATCTAGGTGTTAAGAGTGTGCCCTATTCATTTCATGGCAAGGCGACATGACGAGTAATAGCGGGACTATTGCGAGGAATGTCATTGCGGGTCAGGTTATTTCACCTTGAATTTTGTAGTTTTGCCCGCATTTCAGCTTTTGCACCCTTTGCACCCTGCGGGCGGGTTTGCTTTATAAGTTGTTGGGATGGTGTACAATCTCAGCTCGATGCTATGCCAGTAAGTAACGCATATAAGCAATGCATATAAGCAATGCATATAAGCAATGCATATAGTTAGCATAGCGATGCAGGCAATATGGTAAATAATATGTTTTTTTTTGCAACAAAATTAGGAAGTTAACTTTTGAACGATTTCAGGGGTACAACAATATTATCGGTACGGCGTGGCAATAAAGTCGTCATCGGTGGCGACGGCCAGGTTTCAATGGGTGATACCATTATGAAGGGCAATGCACGTAAAGTTCGGCGTTTATATAATGAAAAAGTCATCGCTGGTTTTGCCGGTGCGACGGCAGATGCATTTACTTTATTTGAACGTTTTGAAGGTAAGCTCGAAAAATACTCGGGAAACCTTACCCGTGCAGCAGTTGAATTAGCTAAAGACTGGCGAACAGAAAGGTCATTGCGACGATTGGAAGCCTTGCTCACCGTCGCGGATACAAAAGCCTCGCTTATCATTTCAGGAAATGGCGATGTCATTGAGCCTGAAGAAGGTTTAATCGCAATAGGTTCAGGTGGTCAATATGCTAAATCGGCTGCCATGGCCATGTTGGCCGAGACGCAATTAGATGCGCGCACGATTGTTGAAAAAAGCTTAAATATCGCCGCCGATATTTGTATATATACCAACCATAATCTTACGATAGAAGAATTGGAAATTGAAGAATAATAGACCATGACAGATACGACACCCATGACACCGCGAGAAATTGTTCAGGAATTGGACAAGCATATTATTGGACAGGAAAATGCAAAAAGAGCCGTCGCCATCGCACTACGTAATCGTTGGCGCCGCAGTATGGTTGATGAAGAACTGCGAAATGAAATTACCCCAAAAAATATCCTAATGATCGGCCCCACCGGCGTTGGTAAAACCGAAATTGCACGCCGCTTGGCCAAGTTAGCTGACTCACCCTTTATTAAAGTGGAAGCAACAAAGTTTACTGAAGTGGGTTATGTTGGTCGTGACGTTGATTCGATTGTACGCGATCTTGCAGATATCTCAATTAAGCTAACAAGAGAACGTGAGGTTAAAAAAGTACATTTGCAGGCTGAGCAGTTCGCAGAAGAGCGCATCCTAGATATATTAATACCACCAGCGAGATCGGCTGGGTTCGGTTTTAACGCAGAGGAAAAAAACACTGGCGATAATAATGTAGAAAAAGAAGACGTGTCAACTACTCGGCAAAAATTCCGAAAAATGCTCCGTGAAGGCAAATTGGACGACAGGGAAATTGAAGTTGAACTCAATACAGCGGCTATCGGTGTAGAAATAATGGCGCCGCCCGGTATGGAGGAAATGACGAATCAATTGCAGGGTATGTTCCAGAACCTGGGCAGTGGGCGTACTAAAACCCGAAAATTGAAAATAAAACAAGCGTTTAAACTGTTGATCGAGGAAGAAGCTACAAAACTAGTCAACGAAGACGAAATCAAAAGCCGTTCAATCGTAAATGTTGAGCAAAATGGAATTGTTTTTCTGGATGAAATGGACAAGATTTGTAAACGTTCAGAAACGTCCGGGGCGGATGTGTCGCGTGAAGGTGTGCAACGTGATTTGTTGCCGCTCGTTGAAGGCTGCTCGGTATCAACCAAATACGGCATTGTAAAAACGGATCATATCCTGTTCATAGCATCCGGTGCATTTCACCTGGCCAAACCCTCTGACCTAATTCCTGAATTGCAAGGCCGTCTACCTATCCGGGTAGAGCTGCGTTCGTTGACCGTAGACGATTTCGTTCGCATTCTAACAGAACCCGATGCGTCATTAACGCAACAGTATTCTGCATTGCTCGCTACTGAAGGGGTGACGTTAAGCTTTTCCGAAAATGGTATTTCACGTATTGCGCAAGTCGCCTGGCAAGTTAACGAATCAACCGAAAACATCGGTGCCAGACGTTTGTACACTGTGATGGAGCGTTTATTAGAAACGCTTTCATTCGAAGCGGCTGATCGCAACAATGAGAGCATCGAAGTTGATGCAAGCTATGTTGACGATCATTTAAACGAGCTTGTGAAAGATGAAGATTTGAGTCGCTATATTTTATAAAGCTACGTTTTATAAAGCTCTGTTTTATAAAGCTATGTTTTATTAGAATATCTGTAAACAAGTTAATAAGATGCAAGTCAAAAATTGAAACTTATGCATTACATTTGCAGCACACAACCCATATCAGGACAAGCCATTGAGCAAAACGCCTAAACCAACAGAAATTAACCTCCACCAAAAGTCACGCACTCTGGAAATTGCATTCGATGATGGCAATCGTTTTGAACTGCCTTGTGAATACTTACGAGTCTATTCTCCATCGGCAGAGGTACGTGGGCATGGACCCGGGCAGGAAGTGCTGCAGATTGGTAAGCAAGATGTGAATATTAAGGAAATCGAACCTGTGGGCAATTACGCAATCCAACTTCACTTTGACGACAACCATAATACCGGGATTTATTCCTGGGATACCTTGTATGACCTCGGTATAAATAAAGAAACATTATGGAAAGAATATCTGCAAAGAATGGAACAAGCAGGCCACAAAAGAAAATAACTATTCAAGATGCCGCAGACCATGTCTAAGACAAAGGGCCAATCAACACACTTCGGTTATCAGCAGGTACCACTGGGCGAAAAAATTCATAAAGTAAAAGAGGTTTTTCAGTCTGTCGCTGGCAAATACGATTTGATGAACGATCTTATGTCGTTGGGTGCTCATCGATTGTGGAAAAAATTCACTATAGATCTGTCTTCTGTAAAATCTGGGCAACATGTTTTGGACTTAGCGGGTGGCACTGGCGATCTAGCAGAAAAATTCGCAAGCCTTGTTGGCGACACAGGCAAGGTTGTTTTAGCAGATATTAATGATGCCATGTTGCAAGTTGGTCGAAGGCGATTGATCGACAAAGGTTTTGTAGGCAATGTCGAATATGCGCAAGTAAATGCCGAGTGCCTGCCTTTTGAGAATAATACCTTTGATTGTGTCACTATTGCGTTTGGATTGCGCAATGTCACTGATAAAGATAAAGCGCTACGATCAATCTATCGTGTATTAAAACCGGGTGGTAAGCTTTTGGTGCTAGAGTTTTCCAAAGTAACCATTCCAGTACTTGCGACTGTTTATGAAGCTTATTCCTTTAATGTCATACCCAAGATCGGTAAATTAATTACTGGCGATGAACAAAGTTACCAATATCTTGTTGAGTCAATAAAAAGGCATCCAGATCAAGGTACGCTGCTTGCTATGATGAAAGAAGCATGTTTTGAAAGTTGCGAATATTTCAACATGAGTGGCGGTGTTGTCGCACTGCATAAAGGATATAAATACTAAAATCGGTAACGTCTGCTGAAAAACATCGTTTTTGTAGGTGTCGGGTGACGCAAGGAACCCCTGTGCGGAGTTTGCTGAAGCTCCGTTCGACGTTATAATAGTTGCAGCTTAGATAATAATATTTTTCCCGGATGAGTTATGAATGTCCCAACTGTGTTACTTACCGTAGTTGAAAAAGCAATTAATCAATATCTGAAACTTGATCCTGTTGCGCTGACACGACTGGCTAACTATAGCGATAAAACTGTTGCGGTACAGTTGAATGGATTTGATGTTACTTTTTATATAAAAGTTAAGCCAGAGGGTGTCATGGTTATTAAGGATGTGCCAGAAAACATCGATACCTGGTTAATTGGTACTCCGGTTTCACTAATAAATATGGCGTTGGCAAAAGAGTCTCAGGATTCAGAGAATATCCTGTTCTCTGGTGATGTGGAAATAAAAGGCGATGTTGAGTTAGGCCAGGCACTGAAACAAATTCTTAATCAAATTGAAATTGACCTGGAAGAACAGTTATCAAAAATCACCGGCGATGTTATTGCCCACCAGGTCGGTAATCTCGCACGTGCGGGTAAGAGTTGGAGCAAAAAGACGGCTGAAACGTTGGAGCTGGATGTTGCTGAATATCTTCAGGAAGAATCACAACAATTACCCAGGTGCGAAGAGGTCGAACAATTTTTATCAAATGTCGATTTAATTCGATCAGATGTCGATCGTTTGGAAGCGCGCGTTAAGCGTTTGCTGAGTGTATCTAAACAACCAGAAAATCATCAACCAGGACTTAAGCCAGGACATCGGCTATGAAAAGAACAGGGATGAAAATTTTTCGCATTATTGCGATAAACCGCGTTCTAGTGAGACACGGCCTTGATGAGATTATTTTGGCAACTCATTTTTTTCGGCCTATTCGTTTCATTTTTTATTTTCTCCCCTGGAATGTTCTGCGTTCAAATAAAGCGCCGCGCGGCGAACGTATTCGTCGTGCATTAGAAGATCTTGGTCCCATCTTTGTTAAGTTTGGGCAGATTTTATCTACGCGCCGCGATTTAATACCTGACGATATTGCCAAAGAGCTGGCATTGTTACAGGATCAAGTGCCACCGTTCCCTGGCAAGGAGGCGCGTGCAATTGTGGAGAAAGCCTACGGCAAATCGGTTAACGAAGTTTTTTTGAATTTTGATGAATCGCCTTTGGCCTCGGCCTCTATCGCACAAGTACACGCCGCAACATTACTCGATGGTACTCGAGTTATCGTAAAAGTAGTGCGTCCCGGTATTGAGAAAGCAATTCGTCGTGATATCGGTCTTCTTTATTTTATTGCAGAGCTTGCTCAACGCTATTGGCGCGAAGGCAAGCGGTTGCGACCTTTAGAAGTTGTTGAAGATTACGAGCAAACTATCATCGATGAGCTAGACTTGGCACGTGAAGCTGCATCTGCTTCGCAGCTAAAACGCAATTTTGAAGGATCTTCGTTACTTTATGTGCCCGAAGTGTACTGGCCGCATATACGACAGAATGTCATGGTGATGGAGCGGATATCTGGTACGCCAATAAGCGATATCGATACGCTAAGAGCGCAAGGCATCGATTTGCAAAAGTTATCTGAACACGGTGTTGAAATATTTTTTACGCAAGTATTTCAGCATAATTTTTTTCATGCGGATATGCATCCCGGAAATATTTTTGTTTCTCCGGAAGGAAAATATATCGCGATTGATTTTGGTATCATGGGTGCGTTGAATGTCGAAGATCAGCGTTATCTGGCAGAAAATTTTCTAGCGTTTTTTAAACGCGATTATCGTCGTGTTGCAGAGTTACATGTTGAATCAGGTTGGGTGCCGAAAGATACGCGAGTGAGTGATTTTGAATCGGCGATAAGAACTGTCTGCGAGCCCATTTTTGAGCGACCACTAAAAGATATTTCATTTGGACATTTGTTGATTCGTTTGTTTCAAACGGCGCGACGTTTCAATATGGAAGTGCAGCCGCAACTGGTTTTGTTGCAGAAGACATTATTAAACATCGAGGGTTTGGGGCGGCAACTCTATCCGGATCTGGATTTATGGAAAACCGCAAAACCTTTTCTTGAACGTTGGGCGGATGAACAATTTGGAGTGCGTTCAATTATTAAATCGGTCACCAAAAACGCACCCATGTGGGCAGAAAAATTACCGGAAATACCGGGATTACTTTATGATTACCTTCAGGCGCAGAAAGAAAACGAAGAAATTACCAGAGAAAAAATTGATGAACTACGTAAAACCCAGTATGAAATACGGCGCTCAAGTCGACGTACTTTTCGTGCCGTAACTGCGTCAGCATTTATAATATCTGCGTTTATGTTATATGGGTTGGATAATGGAAAAATGATCGCGCTAGGGAGTGCGCCGCTACTCACATTTATGTTAGGTGGTTTAGGTGCTTTTATTTTGATTTTTTCATGGCCAGAACATCGCGATTAGGCTATCAAAATAACGCAGGAACAGTTATCGAGAGCGCGGTTTATGCGCCAGCAGCGTAGAACAAACCAAACCATAAGAAACATCATCGGTGCCTAGAATACACCTTAAAATAAGTATTTTTCGAATTAGTTATGTTTAATTTCTCAACACTACCACCGCTAAGCCTCTACATTCATTTTCCCTGGTGTGTTCGCAAGTGTCCCTATTGTGACTTCAATTCACACGAAGTTAAAAACGCTATTCCGGAAGCCGCGTACATTGAATCGCTAGTCAAAGACTTGGAAAATGATTTGCCATTAATATGGGGGAGACGAATCAGCAGTATATTTATTGGTGGTGGTACGCCAAGCTTGATATCACCTGAATCTTTAAATAGTTTGCTATCATCAATACGCGCGCGATTACCCATCAATCCGGATATAGAAATTACCCTGGAAGCTAACCCTGGCTCGGTTGAACAAAGTAAGTTTGATGAATTACGTTCTTTGGGTATAAATCGAATTTCTATTGGTGTGCAAAGTTTTGATGATAATTGTCTGCAACGTCTTGGGCGAATACATAATGCCAGTGAGTCGGTTTCTGCGATTGAGACCGCATATAAAGCAAATTTTGATAATGTGAATATAGATTTAATGTTCGGTTTGCCGGCTCAAACACCGGATTCAGCTATAAATGACATCAACACGGCCATTGATTTAAACCCAACACATATATCGTATTATCAATTAACCGTCGAACCGAATACTTATTTTCATAAAAATCCGCCCAGTCTGCCTGAAGACGAATCAATCTATCGTAATCAGCAAACGTGCCAGGCATTGCTTCAAGAAAACCGGTATCAGCAATATGAAGTATCCGCATACGCTCGCCAAGACATGCAATGCCGCCATAATCTTAATTATTGGCAATTCGGCGATTACCTCGGTATTGGCGCGGGCGCACACGCGAAAATAACGAATGCCAGCGAGCAAAGTATTCATCGATATTGGAAAGTTAAACAACCCCAGGACTACATAAACAAGGTGGCTGTAAATGAGCAAATTGGCGGCAAAAAAAAATTAACACGACAAGATGCAGGCTTTGAGTTTTTGCTGAATGCACTGCGTTTGACCAATGGGTTTGAAACCCAGGTTTTTAGTGTGCATACAGGGTTACCTATTTTTATTGTGGAAAAGCAATTAAAAGAAGCGAAAATAAAAGGGCTAATTGATTGGGATTTAACGCGCGTTCGGCCGACAGAAAGTGGACGACGGTATTTAAATGATTTGCTGGAATTATTTTTACCTGGTGATTAGCAAAAATAATCTACTGGTAAAACAATGCACTGTTACAACAATGGACTGTTAAAATAAGCGTATTGGTAAATCAAGTTGCTTGTATTGCTGCTAATGCCTCTTTTCTTTTAAGTGCTATTATTAATTTAAATGTATAAAGAGCATTTTTCTATACCTTTTTTTATATTTTTTGCAATAAATGACAATAAATGAGGTAAGTATTATTATGAGTGAACTAGTGAGTAATTATTATGAGAATATGGTGTTTTCTCAGCTAGAAAATGAACCGCAAGTACAAGAAATGAGCGACGAAGGTTATACTGCCGATATCGCCTGTGTTGCCCTCAATCAACTTCCATCCCGTTATATAAGACACCCGATAGATGCATCTTTTTACATAACACCAACAGAGCGAGCGCAAATGGAATTAGCTGTTCAAAAGGCGGTTAGTGATGCGATATCATTTATCAATGCACATCAACACGACAACCCTGACGGCAGCGCCAGTAAAAAAGCTGGTTAGCAATTTATTTGGTTATTTAATTGACTATCGATGCAACAGGCGCAATTTTTTTCATGCGAAAATTGCGCTACTGCTGGTATTGATACTGGCGTGTGTTTCATGTGGCGAAAAAAGTCCTCCAAGTGATTTAGCCGTGACACCCAGCGCTATTGATTTTGGTAGTAGCCAATCAATAGCGCAATTCAGTATAGCGAGCAAAAATGCCAAGACGGTGTTGTGGTCGATGAGCGTGAATAAGCCGTGGATTACACTGTCAGATACAAAGGGCGTCGCTTCAAAAACACCGCATAATATTAATGTAAAAATTAATCGAAGCAATTTATCGCCGGGCAAAAGGAAAGCAAAGATCGCTATTATTTATGATGGCGGTAAAATAGACATTCCTGTTTCATTATTCTCTGCATCGCAATCTCAAACATTAGTCGATGTTAAGCCAAGTCAAACTAACGCAGTGCCTATTGGTAGTAGTCGCCCGCCAAAAAATACAACAGCCGCGAATTTTATTGATGGCGGTGCACTGGAAACAAATTCGAAAACGGTAACCTTAAATATTTCCGCTAAAGATCACGAGGGTGTTAGTGCCTATTATATCAATGATAGCGACAATAAGGAGCAAGCGTTGGCTGCATTGCAATCTAAAAGTGATTGGGGGTGGAAAACAATAAGCACAAATAAACACTATAAAGGCATAGTTAGCTATGATTTTAAGCGAAACTATTCGACAGGTACGGAAGTATATGTAAATGTATGGTTTAAAGGCGTAAAAGGCGGCGTCTCATTGGTCGCGCAAGACAATATTGTGTTTGTTACGAACCAAGTGCAGCAGGAAAGTGAACTGGCAAGTTCGCAAGAAAAGAGTGTTATTCCAATACAGGAAAATTCCCCTGTTTCACAACAGGACAGTGGCGATTTATCTCCCAGTAGTTTAGTTGATGTTGTGGTGCAAGATAATGGGAATGCAGATGTCAGCACTCTTGTCGCTAATAATCTGGTTCGCCCGCCGGGCAAGAATGAGGGCAATGATAAAGAAGCTGATAGCAGTGAGACCGTCGTTTTTTCGTATGGTTTTGAAAATGGGTACAATGGCTGGTGGGTCGACAATGGCCAGTGGGAAATCGGTACGCCGGTAGCGGGGTCGGGCGGGAGTTGTTATAACAGTATACATTGTGCAGGCACGGTTTTGTCTGGACAATATTCTGATTATATTGAAAGTCGCTTAATTAGTCCCGCGATTACAATACCGGAACTTGGTGATAACAAAAGAATACAGTTTAAATTTTTTCATTGGTATGCGTTGCATCTGCATGATCTGGTCAAATTGCAGATTTCTGTTGAGACATCCCCCGGTGTTTGGAGCGACTGGAAAACGTTATTGGTTCAATCTGGATATACTCGTCAATGGAAATTGTCTGCCTCAGGGTTAACAAATTATGCAAACAAGGTGATTCGATTAGGTTTTTATTTGTATCAGCCACCCGATAAAGCGGGTGTGAAAGAAGGTTGGTATATAGATGATGTCTCGATAACTATGGTGCGTTAATTGTTTTATTGTGTTGATGGCTATAGAGAAATTCATGAAAATTCGGGAAGCAAAAGCAGGTGATGAAGCTGAACTGGTTAATTTGTTCACCACATTGGATCGGGAAACCCGGTTTATGCTCATGGAACCAGGCGAAAGAAAAACAACAATTGAAAGACAGGCGAAGTTAATCGAAGAGTTTGCACAATCAAATTCCCGGGTTTTATTCGTGGCTAACGAGGGTGAAAAATTGCTTGGATTTCTCGGCGGCACAAGTGGCACGGCAAACCGTGAACGTCATACGATTCATATCGCTATGGGTGTGTTGGCCTCGCATTGGGGAAAATCTATTGGTACACAATTAATGCAAACCATGTGTGTATGGGCAAAAGCCAATTGCTTTTATCGCATTGAGCTCACCGCAATGGAAACCAATCAAAGAGCGATAGCCCTATATGAAAAGGTTGGGTTTGAAATTGAGGGTGTAAGAAAAGGATCATTGAAGGTCGATGGAAATTTTGTAAATGAGCTTTACATGGGCTAATCTAAACTAGACATTGGGTTTCACTGGGCAGTGGACCCGGGTGTAATACATCTATGAGAAAAAGAATGAGCGTTGAATCTTGTATTTCAATAATTCCTTGTGAAGACTTAGAAAGCAGTGTGCGTCTGCGGGTCGAAATATTGGGTTTTTGCATCGACAGGTTAAATTTACCAAATGGGTTCACGTGTACTGAGGTTCTACTCTACTAATTTTACTAAGGAGGCGAATTAGTGCGTATGTTATTGATTTTCTTTTCTTTATTGTTATCACACTCCGCTTTAGCTGAAATTAATGTTGAACTTCAAAAAAAATTATTAGCTATGGAATTTGAAGATCAAGAAATAAGAAAAAATATTATGAAATTTGGGGCCGGGAAAGTCCCGCAAGCGCTTTTAGATAAAGCACATAAAATTGATGACAGAAATACAAAAAAAATAAAGGACATAGTTGCAGGTAACGGATGGCCTACTAAAGAATTAGTAGGTGTAGAAGGGGTGTCAGCAGCTTTTATTATTGTGCAACATTCTCTTGACCTTAATTTCCAAGAGTCTATGTTGTCAAATTTGGGAAAGTCGTATGAACGAAATGAAGGGATCTCTGGCCAACAACTAGCGTTATTGACAGACCGTGTATTATTAGCTCGGGGAAAAAAGCAAACTTATGGCACTCAAGTAGCTGTCGAAAATAATGAAATTATTTTCAAACCGATTGAAGATAAAAAAATAGTAGACAAACTAAGAGCGAAGATGAAGATGCCTCCATTGGCCTTCTATAAGAAGGTGATGGAAGAAGCTTACGGAATTAAGGACCATCCTGATATTGATCTTGACTAGTGCTAAATTTAAAAAGCACGCCCACTCGCATTCTTACTCGCTACGTACTAAGTGCTTCGCTCAAAAGAAATAGAGTCAGACTCGAATTAAAATTTATTTCTTTTCGAGTCTGACCCTATTTCTTCTATTTCTTCGCTATTTCTTCTATTTAATTTCTTGTTGAGAAAGCACAACAGGTAGACGACGCGGTTTCTTCGAATGTAAAAACAGCCCAAATTCACCCAATTCTTTTTTAATAACATATTTATAAAAAAATACAATCGCACATAAAGCCTGGCTTTGCGTACTACTTGATACACCACGATCAATAACTAAATGCTCCAAAAAGGCAACTACCGCTTTTTCATCAAGCATGGCAGGTTCTTGCATAGCGTTAAAAGCAATATAACGAACCAACCAATTTTCATAAGCGTGTTCGGTCCGGATAGAATAGTGCTTGTTGCGAATCTCAATTACCAGCCGAGAGAAATGTGATGGAAACAACTTTTTGACTTTAATACCCAATCCAGTCGTCCGAGTTGCTAAATCAGGTTTTTCAACTTCGTTCTTTATATTGATATTACCGCCAGTCGATGCCACATCCCGCGCGCGCGATTGTCGCATGATTGGGTGGCAAGCGCGCAGCTGAATGTAGCCAAAAATCCCAAGGAAAGTTCGCAATCCACGCTGGTTTAACCATCTCAACAAATAGAATTTTTAACGCCAAAACTGTTTGTGTAAATTTCCAATCTGGAATGCTGTCATTGCAGTCTAAATCTTTAAGGTATTTTTCTAGTGTGCGGTCCGAATGTTGTGCCAATCGTAGTCCCTGGTGTGCCTTAATATAGATTTCGACCCGCCTGACGCACCACCGAACATCACCAGCAGAAACTTTATAACCTTTTGTTATTTTTATATATTTATCCCAAAATCGTTCAATTTCAATAGACTGTAAATCCATTAAGTCATCTCTTTTTAAGCTAATCGGTAAATTAGTCACACGTCAGAACTAGTGCTTATATTAGTACTAGTATGTGCAAATTTAAATGATTTATACAGATGCAAAATAAACCTGTAAAATATGGCAACTGTCTAAACCACTGTTAGCTGAAAATAATATTTAAGAGTTAGAGTATAGTCAAATGGAAAATATACAGTTAGATCATAGTCATCATCTTGTTAAGCTGCAAAAA
>JAADIM010000053.1 GCA_013151345.1 Gammaproteobacteria bacterium | reverse complement strand
AATAAAAAAAATCGCACACCCACGTCCCAGCCAGATAAAACCACCGTCTTTTATTACTCAATCAGTCCACCCTGTCGACATCGAGGGCTTTTGGGCGCTCTCCTGGCTTGAGCATAATGCAAATTATTTAACCATCCCGGGCAGCATGGCCCTGGGTGCATCAGGCAACCTGCTCGCCCCGGCAATGTCAGCCTGATCAATGACGTTAGCGATCACTATGCGGACTATAAATCAAAAAAAATTACCAAATCGCAATATGATTATCGGCGCAAAAAAGCACTGGACCTACTCAAGAGAAATATAGGGCCGGTTGAACAGCTTCTGTTCGGCAAAACCACTACACATGAGAGCATACGCATTGCCCGGGCGGGCGGTGTGCCTGCAACAACAAATATTGCCAAGCATGCTGACAGACTGAAAAACCTGGGCACTATGAGCAAAGCGGGTGGCATTGTCCTCGCGGGTGTTGGCTTAACCGCGGCCTGTATGCAAATAGCCAGGTAGAAGAGAAGAAAAAGAAAAGAGGGTCAGGCTTGGCTTGCATTATTGTATTATACAATTCGCGCAATTGTTTCGTGGTGACCCCAAACCGTCTTCTAAAGACTAGCCTTCTTCAGCGTCTTCAACTTCCTCAATAACCGTTAAACGCTCGACCTTTCGATATCCTTTTGGTAATTTGCGTCCACGGCGACCTCGTTCTCCGATAAAAGCGTCCAGCGTAGAGTCATCAAATTCCTTTTTCCTGTTATCAGTATGAATCAAAATACTGTTTCCTGCTGGAATGGACAGCATTGCCACCATGAACTCTTCTCGATTGGCAACCAGTGCCGATGGAATACCCATTATTTTATTACCCTTGCCTTTGGACAACTCAGGTAATTCTTTAGTTGGGAACACTAGCATATGACCTGCGCTGGTGACCGCAGCGATCCAGTCTGTTTCGATATCATGTACCGGAACGGGCGGTACGACACCGCCTGCATTTTTGGGTACAGATAACACCGCCTTGCCTTTTTTATTTTTTGTAATCATATCTTCCAGCTTGACTACAAATCCGTAACCGGCATCGCTTGCTAGCAGAAAATATTGATCGGGCGCACCCATCATAACACCTGTAAATGTTGCGCCTTCAGGTGTGTTAAAACGACCGGCCAATGGTTCGCCATGTCCCCGCGCTGAGGGTAATGTGTGCGCAAGGGTAGAATACGCACGACCTGTCGAATCAAGAAACACGGCCAGTTGATTACTCTTACCCATTGCGCTTGATAAATAACTATCGCCGGACTTATAACTTAACGTCGTAGGGTCAATGTCATGGCCTCTGGCAGAACGTATCCAACCCTTCTTGGACAATATAATAGTGACGGGTTCGGCGCTTATTAATGACGTTTCATCAATTGCCTGGGCAACATCTCTTGCGACAATAGGTGACCGTCGGTCATCACCATACGTTTCCGCATCCTGCTTAATTTCTTTTTTTATTAATGTTTTTAGACGGGCTTTGGAAGACAAGGTTTTTTCCAACATATCTCTTTCAGCAGCAAGTTCTTTTTGTTCTGCTTTTATTTTTACTTCTTCAAGCTTTGCCAAATGTCTTAATTTTAGTTCAAGAACCGCTTCTGCCTGAGTGTCCGACAAATTAAACCGTTGCATTAATACCGGTTTGGGCTTGTCTTCAGCGCGAATGATCGCAATCACCTCGTCTATATTTAGAAAGGCGATCAATAACCCGTCGAGAATGTGCAGACGTTTAAGAATTTTATCTAATCGGTACTGTAAACGCCGAGTAACTGTGTGTGTGCGAAATTCCAACCACTCTTCAATAATACCTTTCAGATTCTTAACTTGCGGGCGACCATTTATACCAATTATGTTTAAATTAACACGGTATGTTCTTTCCAAATCGGTCGTGGCAAATAAATGCCGCATTAACTCATCTACATTTATTTGTTTAGAACGCGGCACAATAACCAAACGCGTCGGGCTCTCATGATCTGACTCATCACGTAAATCTTCCACCATAGGCAATTTTTTGTTTTGCATAAGGACGGCGATTTGTTCGAGAATTTTTGCACCGGATGTCTGATGAGGTAACGCTGTAATCACAATATCATCGGATTCCGTTTCGTAGCGAGCACGCATACGTATTGAACCCATACCGGTATCGTACACCTGCTTAATTTCTTTCTTAGACGTAATTATTTCGGCATCAGTCGGATAATCCGGACCTTTAACTATTTTGCATATATCGCTTAATGTTGCGTTTGGTTCATCAAGCAAAAGAATACATGCATTGGCGACTTCCCTAAGATTGTGAGGCGGAATATCAGTGGCCATACCAACGGCAATACCCGTTGTACCGTTTAACAATATATTAGGCAGTCTGGCAGGTAAATTTGCGGGCTCATCCAAAGACCCGTCAAAATTAGGCACCCAATCGACGGTACCCTGCCCTATTTCTGTTAACAATACTTCCGCATAAGGCGACAGACGCGATTCTGTATAACGCATTGCAGCAAACGACTTCGGATCATCCGGTGAACCCCAGTTACCCTGACCATCGACCAATGGATAACGATAGGAAAACGGCTGCGCCATTAACACCATCGCCTCATAACAGGCAGAATCTCCATGAGGGTGAAACTTACCCAACACGTCGCCAACAGTACGTGCAGATTTTTTATGTTTGGTCGTTGCTTTTAAACCCAGTTCTGACATTGCATAAATTATGCGTCGTTGAACCGGTTTTAAGCCATCACCGATAAACGGTAATGCGCGATCAAGAATCACGTACATAGAATATTCCAGATACGCTTTTTCTGTATATACAGACAACGGTATTCTTTCTACACCGTCGAAATCGATTTCAATATTTTCAGACATGGTTAAAAATCAGTATCTTCTAATTAGGTAATTTAAACAATGGCCGCCAAGTTGCCGCTCTTCTCCAGCCAGGCCTTACGATCAGATGCGCGTTTTTTAGCGAGCAACATATCCATGATTTTATTAGTATCATCGCCAGGTTCAACGACAAGTTGTACCAGGCGGCGCGTATCTGGAGAAATTGTTGTTTCACGTAATTGCAACGGATTCATTTCTCCCAAACCTTTAAAGCGAATTACATTCACTTTGCCTTTAATTTTTTCAGCCGCAATACGATCCAACACACCTTGCTTCTCCGCCTCATCCAACGCATAAAAGGTACTTTTACCCGCGTCGATTCGATATAACGGTGGCATAGCGATATACACATGGCCCTCAGCAACTAATGTGTAAAAGTGACGTACAAACAACGCACACAACAACGTAGCGATATGCGCTCCATCTGAATCAGCATCCGCCAAGATACACACTTTCCCGTAACGTAAATTTTTCAAATTATCCGAAGCAGGTTCAACGCCAATCGCGACAGAAATATCATGTACTTCCTGTGAACCCAAAACCTGGTTTGAATCGACTTCCCAGGTATTTAATATTTTCCCGCGCAACGGCATGATCGCCTGAAATTCACGATCTCTGGCTTGTTTTGCGGAACCACCGGCTGAATCACCCTCAACCAAAAACAATTCTGTGCGACTAAGATCCTGTGCAGAACAATCTGCCAGTTTTCCCGGTAGTGCCGGACCGGAAGTGACTTTTTTGCGTATAACTTTTTTGCCTGCTTTCAAACGCTTTTGCGCACTATTAATAGCTAACTCAGCAATACGTTCACCAAAATCAAGATGTTGATTCAGCCATACACTAAACGCATCCTTGACAACACCTGATACGAAAGTGGCGCATTCTCTAGAAGAAAGCCGTTCTTTAGTTTGCCCAGAGAATTGCGGGTCATCGAGCTTAACCGACAAAACGTAGTTAACTCTCTCCCAAACATCTTCGGGTGCGATTTTTACACCTCGAGGTAACAAATTGCGAATATCACAGAATTCTCTTATGGCGTCAGTCAACCCGGTTCGCAATCCATTTACATGGGTACCCCCTTGTGTGGTGGGCACCAGATTCACGTAACTCTCTGCGACTGCTTCGCCATCATCGGGTATCCATACCAGCGCCCAATCGACAGCTTCAGTATTTCCCTGCAAACTCCCTATAAAAGGCTTGGGTGGTATGAGTTCTGCTCCTTCCAGAGCGCCCAACAAATAGTCATTTAGGCCGTCTTCGTAATACCACTCTTCTTTCTCGCCCGTCTTCTCTTCACTAAATTTGACTGTCAACCCGGGACATAAAACCGCTTTGGCTCGCAGTACATGTTTTAATTTACTTACTGAGAATTTTATTGAATCAAAATACTTTGAGTTAGGCCAGAACTGTAATGTCGTACCTGTATTACGTTTGCCCACTTCACCCACTACTTTAAGTTTGGACGCGCGATCACCATTCTTAAACGACATGTTGTATTCTTTTCCATCGCGTCTAATCCACACTTCTAAATGTTTAGAAAGTGCATTTACAACAGACACACCTACACCGTGTAAACCGCCGGAAAATTGATAATTTTTATTGGAAAACTTACCTCCCGCATGAAGCCGGGTTAATATCACTTCAACACCAGGCAGTTTTTCTACGGGGTGTTTATCAACGGGCATTCCCCTGCCATCGTCGGCAACGGAAAGAGAACCGTCTTTGTGTAGCGTTACTTGAATCAGCTTTGCATGACCTGATATCGCTTCATCGACGCTATTATCAACCACTTCCTGAGCAAGATGATTGGGCCGTTCTGTCTGGGTATACATACCGGGTCGCTTACGCACCGGCTCAAGACCCGACAGAATTTCTATTGACGACGCATCATATGCACTACTCATAGCCACCACTCATAACAATTACGGTTTCCCCACTTCATAAATTATCGCAAGTGTAACTTGCCCGCAGGGATTAAGCGAGTGACAGACATCCAAATTTACCCACGTACTCGCCCTGGTATAAAAATGAAATGAGAAATTGAACAGGTTTTATGCAAAAATACAATGATGGTATATGGAAATTTTGAATTAATAAATTACAATTAAATAATAATAGTAACTAATTCAGGTCATTGATCAACGATGAATAAATATTTTCTGGTATAGCATTAATCTGAACATGGCAGGCAGGATGATCAACACCCGCACTAATTGTGACACCGCCTTTGACGGCCTTGACCATGTCCTGGCTCAATTCAAAACGTAAAAAATGAACAGCCGATGTTTTTTCTTCTGAATTTCGCTGCATATCTTCGTCAGCAATTGCGAAGATTTTGTCGTCCAACGTATTTACTTTGATCCATATCTTATCTTCTATTCCAATCAGTTTAGCTAGCGCTTCTTTTCGTTCTTCTACATCCACGTATTCAACCATCATGGTTGCTTTCCAATTGCTACCATCCGGAATCAGTGGGTTATAGGCAGATAATTCCTCTTCTATAGCCTCTGATTCAAAAATTTTTTCAATGCGCAGCATCTCTTGAACCTGATATTGCATTGTCAGTTGATCTTCAAAATACAATGTAATGTGGTCATCAAGCTGAAGACGACGGTTTTTTTTATGTTCCATTACCTGTTTACGAAAATCATTCCGAATTTCAGAATATTTTTCCAGGCTGTATAGGCTATCTCGAGACAATTTTTGCATTGTTTTAGTCCGTATGAGTTTTAGTCCGTATGAGTTTTAATCCGTATGCGCTAATTTGTAAGAACTGATTTGTAAGAACTAACGTTCATGAGAACTCACTTTGTAAAAACATAATCTGTAGACTATAACCCGTAAGCAATCCGCAACAGCGTCAATGGATGAGTGGGCGCTTTGTTTCCTTTCAGGCCGTTTTCAATTTGATGACCTGCCATTGGACAGTCACTGGAATAATAATCCGCTTCCGATTTTTTTACTCGGTCAATTACCGGCCTGGCAATTTTCATGGAAATCTCGTGGTACTCCGTTTTCACGGCATAAGTACCATCATGCCCGGAACATCTTTCTATCGATTCGATAATCGTATCTGGCACGAGCTGCAAAACATCACGTGTTTTTGCACCTATGTTTTGTACACGTTGATGGCAAGCCAAATGATAGGCAATTTTCCCCAATGATGTTTTAAAATCGGTTTTTAGCTTAGCTTCCTTGTGACGTAACATAAGGTATTCAAATGGATCAAATATCGCGTTTTTAACTTTTAAAACGGCTGGATCATCAGGAAACATCAAGGGTAATTCCTGTTTGAACATCAAAACACATGATGGAACGGGCGCTACGATGTCCCAACCTGCATCAACGAGTTTTTCAAGTACCGGTATATTGGCGTTTTTAGCTTGTTCTACGGCGTAGAGATTACCCAACTCCATTTTAGGCATACCGCAACAGCGTTCTTTATCCGCGAGGGTAACGACAATACCATTGTGTTCAAAAACAGCGAATAAATCTTCACCTAGGTGCGGTTCATTATAATTTCCATAACAAGTAGCAAATAGTACAACCTTGCCTTTTGTTGACGATGTTGGATCTGATATCAGCTTTGCTGAATTATTGCTGGTAATTTTTGATTTAACACGCTTACGCAATGTATTACTTTCATACGCCGGTAATGTCGCATCGGGATGAACGCCTAATACGGAATCCAGCACTTTTCTTGTTGCCGACAACTTATTGGACGTATTTACTATTTGTGAAACCACTGGAATAGAGGCCAGCTTACCGACTGCGTCAGTGCTCGTCAGAATTTTATCGCGTAACTTTACATCGCCATTTTTATGTTTAATTGCTTTGGCGCGTAACATAAGATGTGGAAAATCGACATTCCAATCATGTGGCGGCACATAGGGGCATTTAGTCATGTAACATAAATCACATAAATAACAATGATCGACTACCTTCCAAAAATCCTGCTTGGCAACACCATCAACCTCCAGCGTACTGGACTCATCTACCAGATCAAACAATGTTGGAAACGAATTACATAAACTGACACAACGTCGACAGCCATGACAAATGTCATACACACGTTCTAGTTCTTTATAGAGTAATTCCTCATTGTAGAAATCTGCTTCTTTCCAGTTTAGAGGATGGCGTGTGGGCGCGTCGAGACTGCCTTCGCGTGGTGCTTCGCCTTGTTCTTTCATGGACATTATTGTGTGCCCGTCAATAGCTGAATTTACACCGCAAAGACGCAAAGGTCGCAAAGAAAAGCGCTGAATTTAAAAACTTTGCGTACTTTGCGTCCTTGCGGTGAACATACTTTTAATAAAACATAAGTTTTAGAGCGTTAGTCGAGACTATCTAACGCTTTTTGGAAACGATTTGCATGTGAACGTTCCGCTTTAGCCAGTGTTTCAAACCAATCGGCGATTTCAGTGAAATCCTCGTCACGCGCTGTTTTTGCCATACCAGGGTACATATCGGTATATTCGTGGGTTTCACCAGCAATAGCCGCTTTTAAATTATCTGAGGTCGGCCCAATAGGCAAACCCGTCGCCGGGTCACCAACCGATTCCAGATATTCCAAATGGCCATGAGCATGGCCTGTTTCGCCTTCTGCTGTGGATCGGAATACTGTAGATACATCGTTATATCCTTCAACGTCCGCTTTAGCCGCAAAATATAAATAGCGACGATTCGCTTGAGATTCACCAGAAAACGCATCTTTTAGGTTTTGCTCGGTTTTACTACCTTTAAGTCCCATAACTTCTTCCTCCATATATAATATAATTTACTTAATAATTAACAAGTTAAGCAATAACATCCATTTTTAAAACAACTACCATTATTAATAAAGCTGCCACTCAGTCTACCGTACACTCAGTCTACCACATGGAATTAGAATGATTCTAAAAACTAAGATTAGAAGTGAATTATAGTACCACCATACGGCATGTCAACAACCCCAATATATAAGTTTTAAAGATTACGACTGAATTGACTAATTTGTGTACCTCTAATGCAAGATGCCTGATTGACCCATTTGTGTTGAATAAGGTATTTTATCGCCTCGGCTTTTTGTAAGAACAATTCAGGAATGAGCAGACGTGGCAAAAAAAAGCAAACAACCCGATTTTGAGCAATCCCTGCAAGAATTAGAGACGATTGTTGAAAATATGGAAAAAGGTGATATGAGCCTGGAAGATTCGCTTAAAGCGTTTGAACAGGGAATCAATCTAACCCATTTCTGCCAAAAGTCATTAAAAGACGCTGAGCAAAAAGTTGAAATCCTTATAAACAAAAGTGGGGACAATAACTTTAAAAAATTTGCTGTAGAAGAAGAAAAACCTCAAAATTAACCTTAATAACTAACCCATATATTTTGTTAAATTATAAAAAAGTGCCACTAAACGAGTATTTACAAACCTATAAAGCCAGAACAGAACGCACTCTGGACCATTGGCTCCCGTCTGCATCGACGATCCCCACGCGACTCCATCAGGCGATGCGATATTCGACGTTGGACGGTGGAAAACGCATACGACCCGCGCTGGTTTACGCCACCGGTAGTGCGCTGGGTGTCGCCTACAAAAGTCTCGATGGGCCTGCCTGTGCAGTCGAGATAATCCACGCTTACTCGTTAATCCATGATGATTTACCCGCGATGGACAATGATGACCTGCGTCGTGGCAGGCCAACCTGCCACAAAGCGTTTGATGAAGCCACTGCGATATTGGCTGGTGATGCATTGCAATCATTGGCGTTTCACATTGTAGTACATGATCATCAAATGATTAGAGACTCTGAAATAAGGTTAAAAATGATCGATACCCTTGCATTAGCCTGCGGCTCCCGTGGAATGGCTGGCGGGCAAGCCATCGATCTCGCCTCAACCGGCAAGGAACTCACGCTTATTGAACTTGAAAATATGCACATTCACAAGACCGGCGCCCTTATTCGTGCCAGTGTTGTACTGGGTGGATTAAGCCAACCGGGAATCGATAATGGCGTTTTGGTGCGGCTGGACCATTATGCAAAATGTGTCGGGCTGGCGTTCCAAATTCAAGACGACATACTTGATATAGAAAGCGACACTGAAACACTAGGCAAAACTCAAGGTGCTGACGAGGCACAGAAAAAAGTAACGTATCCCAGCCTTATAGGTTCAGAAAAAGCCAAAAAAATGGCTCAGGAACTTCATGAACAGGCTATAGAAAGCCTGGCCGGTATGGACAAGCGTGCGGACCAGCTGCGTTGGTTATCCGAATTTATTATTGGCCGTCGACATTAATCCAGCCGAGACATTCATCGGTTAACCATGAGGCCGCCACGCATCAGAACGCCAACAAGTTGTAGGCCGA
>JAADIM010000097.1 GCA_013151345.1 Gammaproteobacteria bacterium | reverse complement strand
TTCCCCACCACCCAAACCAGTTCACTTCGGCTCCTGCTTCGTATCCAATGACAACTCACCGCAGTATTTTTTGAAGCGGTTTTTCGGAGCAGTTTTTTTACTGCGCCCAACCCTTCATTAGTGATCACGGTTTGCCATACATTGCCACCAATGCGGTTTGCAAAGCTGTCCAAAACGCGCCTTGTTCTATTCAGTGCTTTTTTCTCGCACTGGGATACAAAGGTGACCATCATTTGGCGTTACCTTTTTCTTTTTTATTGAACATTTGTAATTGGCGAGTCATTCGACGATCACCGAATAACTCGTGCTGCGCCCACCGCCTGTGTCTTTTTGTAATGCGCCACGGTCGATCAGATCAAGAATGTCACGGTAGGCTGTGTCTTGTGAGCACTTTACGAGGTTTGCCCATTTCGATGTTGTCAGCTTGCCTTCAAAACCATCTAGCAATCTGTTGAGTATTTTTATCTGGCGTTCATTCAAAGGCTCTTTGGCGAAGCGTTCCCAGAAACGCGCTTTGCTAAGGACAGTAGCTAATGTTTCCTGTGCGCCTTCGATTGCGCGCAGCAGGCAGGTCAGAAACCAGTCTTGCCAGTGCGTTACATCGAGTTCATCTTTCTGTGTCCGTTCCAGTGTGTCGTAGTAGCTTTTATGCTCGCGGCGAATTTGCGCCGACATGCTGTAGAAGCGTTGGCCTGTTTTCTCCGAACGAGCGAATGCCATGTCTGCAATTGCGCGGGCGATACGGCCATTGCCATCATCGAACGGGTGGATGGTGACAAACCACAAATGTGCAAGACCTGCGATAAGCAATGGGTCGGTATCATCCGGTTGCTCAAACCAGCGTAGAAACTTTGCCATTTCTTTGGGTATACGGTTTGCCGGTGGCGCTTCGTAGTGCACTTTTTCACGGCCAACTGGGCCTGAAATAACTTGCATAGGGCCGTTGCTATCATCTCGCCAGCTTCCGATTCGAATTTTACGCAACCCGTTTCCGCCAGTTGGAAACAGCGATACGTGCCATCGGAAGAGCCGCTCTTCGGTCAGGGCTTCGCTATAGTTGCTAGTCGCATCCAGCATCATTTCGACCACGCCATCGACATTGCGGTCGGTGGTGACTAGCCCGCCGATATCCATACCGAGCCGTCGTGCAATAGAGGACCTGACCTGATCGGACTCTAACTTTTCGCCCTCGATTTCACTCGATTTGACCACATCCTCGGTCAGGGTGCGAAGATGCGCTTCATTGCGTGGCTCAAAGCCAAGTGCCTCCATTTTTCCTAAAAGTCGCCCCTGTTCCCGTGAAACCTGCACAAGCAACCTGGCTATTCTTTGTTCATTCCAGGTGAACGCAGGCCAATCCGGTTTATCCCATAGATACATTTTTTAATCTCCGCTTAATATGCGGACATAATGGGTGATATTCTCCGCAATGGCAAGAATAATCTCATTATATATTGCGGAGATTAGGGTTGTTATTCTCCGCATAATATTTCTGTGATCATACTGGGGCATCACCTTTGGTCTCGCGATGCTTTAGGGCGATCGCTTTTACCTGGTCAAACATAAAATCTAATGCTTTATGATCGGTAAACGCCTGCAGACATTGCTGGCGGTATTCCTGCTCGGTCGCGTTTTCTTTGGCGCAGATAAATGCCCAGGGGAGAACCAGCGTATCTTTTATCAGGTCGGCGACGTCGAATACCAATGCGCCCCTGCGAGTTTTACCGTGCATGACGGCGAAGCCGTGCGGAATACCCAATACCCACAACGTGCAAGCAGCCAGACCATAAGCCAGATAATTGCCATGGTTTAGAAAAGCATTCGCAATATCGGTGGACTCTCTTTCACGCACAAAATCTTTTTTCTTTGTTCGGTTGGCCGCGATTTTATAGAGCCGCTTGGTGAACTCGGCTTCGATTTGTAATAAATTGCTTACTTTTGGGGCGTGTGTGATTCTTGCGCATGCGGTGTTTAGTGCGCTTGAAATGTCTTCGTCGCTAAGATTAAAGCCTTCCGTTATCAAATTGCGGTCTTTTGCCCACACAGTTTGCATAAACTGTATACGTGCAGTTTGTAATTGTTTGGCGGCATCCAGCCTTTTTTCATCGTCAAACCAGAATGACATCCATCCCTGGATATATTCAGTGGGTCGATATTCGCTCTGGGGCGACAGCCATTCAACTTCATTCGCAGCTAATAAGGGTGTACCCCCGCCACCGCAAAAACCGACCAGTACTCCGGCAGATGCCAACATTCGAATCGCTGCCTGGGTGATAGATGTGCCAGTACCCAAAAGAATGACCGTTGTATTGGCGATAGGAATATTCCAGTACTGGTATTCACTTTTTGCCTCAGTAAGATAAAGTACTCGGCCATCCTTTTGCATTACCCGACACTTTTCCAGGTAATAAATATTGGCACGCTTGGAATGCAGTATTGCTTTTAGGTCAGTTAATTGTTCCACGTTTGCCCCAGGCTAATTAATAAATGTTTTTGAACGATGAAGCTTCTATTCTTTAACATATTCATTGGCAGTTTTAACGCCAATAATTGCTTCGATCATTTCCATTTTATATTTTTGTCTAATAAAACCATAGGTAATATTCACACACCCACTTCCTCAAAACGTGAGGTTGTGAAAATATTTTTATCTTATTGATAGCGTTCCGTTTGAATTAAACCGTGTTACGCATTTCGCGCAATGCTTATTATTTTTCTTTGCTTGTATAGTTTGTCACGGCTTGTTGTAATTTCTGTTGAATGTGACTGCGCAACGACGAGGGCTTGAGCACTTCAACATCGGCGCCATACTTTAGAATATCCATCATCAATTCCCGCGGGTCGCGGTAGGGGATCTCCAGTTCATAGCTACCATCCAGAGTGAACTGTCCTTTTTGTTTCGGGTGCCATTGCTCATCAGCGACCCATTGCGCGACATCTTTGCTAAATTTGAGTAAGGCTGTGTGGGTTGGTTTACCGGCGAAGATGCCGTAGGACGACGCATAATGTGCTTCGAGTTCACTATCATCTATGTCTGTTGATTCTTCGATGATAAATTTGCTGTTGTCGATACGTTCAATCGCGAAGCTTCGCAGTTCATTGCGTAAATGACACCATGCATCCAGATACCAGTTGTCTCGATAATAAATAAGGCGTTGTGGTGAAATCTCGCGTTTTGTCGGCTTGCCACGCTCTCTGCCCTGATATTCGATAAATAAACGTTTTCTGGTTAGCAATGAAGTGGCGACAAGACTGAAGTGTTTGGGGTTAGGCTTGCGTGACGCTATTTTTATTATGCGCACGCGCTTGGCTAATTCGCCTTTTGCTATTTTGTCGGTGCCGAGTAGTTCTTCGATTTTGATTTTAAGGGGTGAGATATGGGCGTCCAGCAGACCAGGCCCAACTGATGAGAGTAGCTGGTAGGTAATTAACAGCGCATAGAGTTCTGAAGCGTTAAACCAGAGACCGGGTAGCTCGTATTTGTATTGCGAGTTTTTGTTATAGAAATAACCGTTTGCTTCGCGGTTATACTCTATGGGTGCATTCAGATATAAACGCATATCCTTGATTAGGCGTTCCGCAGTGGCATGCGAGCACTCTAGTTGCTCTTCTATTTTTGCTTTGGTAATTGGCAACCTTGAGTGAGACAGTAATGCATGAAGCGCATAAATACGATCAAATTTATCCATGTTTTAACACTCCAAACCACCTTCTAAGTGATGATGTTTGCCGTCCTTCTTGCAAGTATCCTGACCAAGAGGTTTCTACTTACACCCATGCTGTTATTATCCTCTATGCAAGTAAAGCGTCCGCTCCTGCTCACGCCCCTTACTTGCATCCATGCAAGTAATAGTGGGATTATTACCTAGCTTGGAATTTGTAACGCTGTTGTTGGCGATTCTTAGTCCATATGTGGTGTCCATGGCTTAATCAGGGGCTCTTGACAAAGTATAATAGTGTGAGTTGACGTAATTGTATATTAAATCGCTACGAACCAGTCTAAATACACATAATTTTTTTGTTATTTTTTTTATGACGTTAACTACGATGTCAGGGTTGCTGCTATCCATTAACGATGTTTACGCGGAAGACGCTTCGCAAGAAAAAGATATCTCCGGGTGGATTTTTTACATGGATAATGATTTATTCATAACGCCAAATATAGACAGGGACTACACCGCCGGTATGTCTGTTGTGTTTACCGGAGCTGGTTCTGCCAGTCACCTATTATCAATTGATGCTGTACTCGGCGCGATTGATAGTTGGCCTGGATTGAAAGACAGCGGGGATTTTGTTTTACACAGTTTTGAATTTGGAATTTCTGGATTTACACCAGAAAAGACAGAGACACGTTTTGTGGTACAAAATGACCGGCCTTATGCGAGTTTGGTCTATTTAGCTAACAATCGCCAATACGTAAATTTACAAAACAAGAGTTCATTGATTTCAACATTGTCCATCGGTGTTCTTGGGTTAAACACAGCGGGAAACTTGCAAAATGCGGTACATGAAGTCGTTAATCTGGAAGATGCCCTAGGTTGGGATAACCAAATTTCAAAGGAAGGCGAACTGACCTTTCGTTATGGTCTATCCAGCCAAACAGTGCGTTGGCATGATTATTCGACGGTAGATAAATACGAAATTAAAACGGCGCTTAGAGGCAGTATTGGTTATATCACAGATGTGACCTGGAGCATTAGTGGTCGCTGGGGCGATATTCGCTCGCCCTGGTGGGCGTTTAATCCTCAAACCTCCGAATATACAGAAAAATCTGCGCCAGCTTTTCCCACTTCGAAATCAGAGCGCGGTGGTGAGTTCTATTATTGGACGGGTTTGAGCGTTCATTTGCGAGCTTATAATGTTTTCCTGCAAGGCCAGACTAAAGACAGTGTCGTTACTTATGATAGTGATGAACTGAATCATCTGATACTGGAAGTTTGGTTTGGTGTGACGGCAGAGATATTTGACGGTATGCGGGTAAGTTACATGGTGCGTGGACAAACGACAGAAATTAAACACGGTGAAGGATCGAGGAATCCGTTTTGGGGTGGGTTAATGGTGAGTCAGGCGTTCTGATTGTAGTGTTAAAAGTATTAACATGGCATGAGGGTATCGTAAATTATTTTTAGATTGGAGTGAGGGATGAAGTCCAACAGTGGCGTCTTTCAATACCCCGCTGTTGGGGGTTCCTAACGTTACCCCAACCTACTGTTGATTTTTTATAAAATTAAAATAGAGCGGGATTATCTTTTGGAGATCTCTTCGAGTTTTTTTGCTCTGATGATTTGTCCGTCCAGGCCTGATTCTTTGTAACCTTTGCCGTAGGCGACGCTCATTAATGTACTGTAATAAACGACTGGCATATTAAATTTGGTATTGTATTTTTTGTTAATATGTTCTTGGTACACTTCGGTATTCATTTGGCATACTGGGCAGGGCGTGACGATCATTTCCGCACCGTGGTCGTAGGCTGATTCGATAATGTCTTTAATCATTGCCTGGCTTTTTTCCGGTTCTGAAAATGCCAGTGCACCGCCACAGCATTGTACTTTTTTATCGTAGGCTTCCAGGGGTTCACCGCCCATGGTTTCGACTAATTTATCAAGGTACATGGGGTTTTCGAATGATTCGCCATCAATGCCAAACGGGCGATTTGTTTGGCAGCCAACGTAGCCTGCGATTTTTATACCTTCTAGTGGCTTAGTTACTTTTGCGCCTAATTCGTCATAACCAAAGTCTTCGATGAGTACTTCTACCATATGGCGTATTTTTTGATTGGCTTGAACTTTTAGACCTGCTTGCGCTAGCGCTTCATTGGTTTCCTTCATTAACTGGCTGTCTTCCAACAGGCGGTCTTTGCTTTCGCGCGTAGAGAGCCAGCAAGCTGCACAGGTGGCGACAACGTCTTGCCCTGGATTGGCTTGTTCTGATAACGCCAGGTTACGTGCAGTTAATGCGATACGTGGTAATTCGCCGCCTTCCGCGTAGCCGATTGATGCGGAGCAGCAATTCCAGTCGGGTATTTCGTTTAACTGGATATCCAGCGTGTCACACATCGCGTCAACGGATGTCTGGTAGTTTGAGGCAGATGCACCTTTTTGTGAGGAGCAACCAGGATAAAATGAGTATTCTTTTTTAGCCATTTATTTAGATCCTCTAGCTGTTAAATTTTTGCCGCTTTGCATCTTCAATTTCACGGGCTTTTTTCAAAATGGCCTGTAAGCCTTTGGCATCCTTACAGCCGTGACCGCCAAAGAACTCCATCGGGCTCATGCGTTTAGTTTTCCACATTCCGAGGCCGATTTTTTGCATACCAAGTGCGGTTTTAATGCCCTCGATAAATCCATTCATGAAGTATAAATTAAGACCCAGTTTCAGTTCATTTACGCGTCCGGTTTTTACCAGGTTTTCCCAGAAAAGTACCGCGAACTTTCGCGTGGGTTGATTTTTTGGGGCCAGTCCCAAACGAAGTGCGTAGCTTGCCAGACCGTGCATGATGTGGGTGATGGGTAACCCTCTGGGGCAACGAACGACGCAGTTGTAACAAGAGGTGCACATCCACATTGAATCAGATGTCAGCACTTCTTCACGCTTGCCTGCGCGAATCATCATAAACAGTTCCTGGGGTGGGTGGTCCCAAGCCGAGCCTAATGGACAGGAGCCAGAGCACACGCCACATTGCATGCACATTTTTACCCATTCACCTTCTTCTACATTGGCTTCAACTTCTTTTAAAAAGTTGTTACGGTATTTTTCAATTGCTGCGACATTCAAGTCAGCCATTATTTAATGATCTCCTGAGCTTTTTTCCACAACATGCTAAAATTTGAAGGGGCTCATGCCGATTTTTTCAATCGTAGCGGCCATATTGTTAATGATTTCCGGTACGCGCTTTATGTCAGTAATAGCGATTTCATGTGTTTCTACACGTTCGGTTTCAAGTGACAGCGTTTTTAAGGTTTCATCAATTTTTCCCATACGCTCGTGTGCCAGTTCAGAGCCTTTGACAAAATGGCATTGATAATTCTCGCCTTTTTGGCAACCCATGAGAATGACGCCGTCGTAACCGCTGTTGAGTGCGTCCGTGATCCAGATTAAATTGACCGACCCGAGGCAACGCACTGGGATTATTCTGACGAAAGCACTGTATTCGTAGCGGTTCATGCCCGCCATGTCCAATGCAGGGTAGGCATCATTTTCACACGCGAGCACCAGAATACGCGGTTTTTCTGAAAACTCATCCGGTACATCAACTATTTTTAATTGTTGACCGACCGTTTCCACGGAGTAATTTTCAAATGAGATAACACGTACCGGACAGGCGCCCATACAGGTACCACAACGTCGACAGCGTGATTCGTTAAACACCGGATAGCGCTTTTCATCTTCGTCGATAGCCCCGAAAGGGCATTCCACGGTGCAGCGTTTGCATTGCGTGCAACCTTCTTTGCGGAAGCTGGGAAAAGATAAATCGCCTGAACGCGGATGGGCAGCGCGCCCTTGACTCGCGTTCTCGACGACTTGTATGGCTTTTAATGCTGCGCCGGTCGCGTCTTCCTGCGCCTGCTGTAAATCCATCGGTCGGCGTACCGGACCGGTGGTGTATATGCCGGTACGACGCGTTTCATACGGGAAACAAATAAAATGAGAATCGTTAAAACCGTATTTCAGGTGGGGCAGGTCCGGGCCCTGCCTGTAAGTGAGATTTAAAACAGAAATGTCTTTTACGTTGATCTTGATTTCGTTAGCGGGTGACTTTTCTTTTTCATCGTTAGTATCGATTTTGACAACGGCCTCAATATCAACACCTGAATTCGCAACCATGCCCGTGGCCAGCACAACAAGGTCAGTTTCTTCTTCGATATCTTCGTTGAGTATCAGGTCTTTGAATTTTACTTTCAGTGAAGCGCCATCTTCGATGACCTCGTTCACCTGGCCTTTGGTAAATAGAACGCCCTTATCTTGACCGCTACGATAAAAATCTTCACCCCCTGCGCCTGGTGTGCGTAGATCGGTATAAATAACGTTAGTATCCACAGCCGGGTTGTTTTCTTTAAAATACATGGCCTGTTTAATGGACGTCAGACAACAATGGCCTGAGCAATAAGGTAAATGCCCTTCTTTTGTGCTGCGTTGCCCTGCGCATTGCACAAACACCACGTTAGTCACTTCTTTGCCATCGGAGGGTCGTTTGATCGGGCTGCCCTTTGCTTCTTTGGCTAATTTTTCCAACTCTAGCTGGGTGACTACATTGGCAGACTTTCCATAACCCAGTTCAGGTAGTTGGTTTGCATCATAGGGAGTGAAACCGGAGGCCTGTATGATCGATCCGAACTGCTGCGTATTGGTAGAGCCGCTTTCTGTACTGATGTCGGCAGAAAACTGACCCGGTGAACCGTCTGTTTTTGTTAACCTGGAATTCACATGGACGGTAATATTTTTGTCGTTTTCTACTGTTTTGATCATGTCGGCAATGCCAGTGTCGGCAGGTTCTGCATAAGGCGCGTGGTTGGGAACACGTTTGTAAAACTGGGCGGTATTGCCACCCAAATGAGCATTTTTTTCCACGATGGTGACTGGGTATCCGGCGATAGATGCTTCAATAGCCGCTGTCATGCCGCTATAACCGCCGCCCACGATCAAAATATTTTTATTATATTGTGCGTCTGCGTTTTTAGAAGGCGGTTTTTGAAACTTTGCCTCGACAACCGCCATACGGACATAGTCTGCGGCCATTTCATGGGTTGTTTCGCGGGCTTCGTCGGTATCCGGGCGCACCCAAATGACACCTTCGCGTAGATTGCCACGGGTGATGGCGACGTTTTCAAACGCGAATGCGTCGGTTTTTGCGCGCCGTGAACACGCGCAGATCGCTACGCGGTTGATACCTTCGTTATCAATATCATTTTGAATCATCGCAACGCCAGCCGCGCTGCATAAAAAATCGTGTTCTTTTGCAATGCTGGCTTTTGCGTCGCGTGTGGCGATTGTTGCGAGTTGCGCGTCTGCAAGACGTTCACCCAACCCACACCCTTTACATATGTATGCGCCGATTTTTATTTCATCTGCCACCGCTTAACCCTCCTTACCCGCAACACGATTGATAACTTGAATCGCACGTAGCGCGCTGGCTGTTGCATTTTGCACTGCACGATTGACATCAAGCGCATCTGAAGCACAACCTGCCGCAAAAATAGCGCCATTGGATTTATCCTGTTCGATGAAGCCATTGTCATTTATTTTTATCTGCATAGGGAAATTCTCTTTGGCAATACTGGGTTCCATACCGATGGCCAATACAACCAGGTCATGCGGGTTGCTATAGCGATGGTATCCTTCTGTATCAACACCATGAACAACCGGGTTGCCGGTTTTTGTATCTTCAGTAATATTAGCCACTTTGGATTTAATAAATGCGACGTTTTCATCGTCCTGAATTTTTTGGTAAAAATCATC
>JAADIM010000106.1:2660-12144 GCA_013151345.1 Gammaproteobacteria bacterium | reverse complement strand
GCGGTTGCCACAATATCGATAACATGCTTAAAAAAGAGCAAAGTAATCATGCAGTCAAAGCACACCAGCGGGCCAAGCGTAACAACACGACTTGTATTAACTGTCATTGGGGTACAGCGCATAAAATACCTAAAGTACCGTTACCCGAAGCGGCCAGACCCAGTGTACCAGGACAGCCAGTGCAATGTACTGGTTGCCACACCAATTTCAAATTGGCATTATCTGATAATCATCCTGATATAGCCGAACCCTCTCTTAAAGTATGTTTGAGGTGCCACGCATCAGAAAAAACAGTACAGGATACACAAAATGCCTTTTATACCTTTTTACATAAAAGTCATGCTAATCGAATTGAATGCACAGGTTGTCATAAAACGACAGAGGAGGGTGATTTTAGTATACTGAGTTATGAAGATTGATGTCTTTACTGGGATATAAAGTAATTATATTTCGCGAAGATATATGGAATGGGTTAACTAACAATGGAGGTTTATTTGAAAAGTAAAAACGCAGTTATATTTGCATTTATATTTGTTTTTTTTCATGCGGTTACGTTAGCGGTACCGGCGGGAAAGATTATTGAATTTACCAAGAACCCGATGGGCATAGTGATTTTCTCTGGGAAAATACACGCAGAAAAAGGTCTTAAATGCAACGCCTGCCATCCAAGCATATTTTCATTAAAAAAAGGAACGGCGGAAATTAATCTCGTTGATCATAAGGAAGGTAATAAATATTGTTTTCTTTGTCATAATGGAACCAAAGCTTTCGCAGTTAAAGATAACTGCAATAGGTGTCATATAAAAGAAAAATAATTATTAATACGATAATTGAATGGCATATTTTTTAATAAAGACTACCTTCACACAGCCGGGAGAAAAGATATGAGTCTGGAAAAACGTACAGAAGGTGGAAAGATAGTCAATGCTATACTACAGGATTCGTTAGAAAAACATCAAAAACATATTCGAAGTGCCGATTGGTTACCGAGCCTTGACAAAGAACCTAATACAGTAAATTTTGAGTCATATTTATTGGTTATAGATCTTGGCGATGAAAAATTGGATTTAGGTTTTTCAAAAAATGATCTTGAGGGTATTTCAAAAGATAAGTACATCCGTGAAAATACGGAAAAATATATCGATAAACTGATTTCTAAAATATAGCAGGATGTTAATTAATTTTGGCTTGCGAAAAATATTGCGCAATATCTAGCCATGTTTAAAAATTTTATACTTTCTATTTTATGCACTTTTATTGCCACCACAAGCTTGGCCAGTGAACACTTTAGTCTATGCAAAACTCCGCCGCAGGTTGCAGAACAACAAAGAACATTGTATCAAGTAAATCTGGTTGGGTATGGTTTAGTCACAGCTTGGGGTGTAGCGTATTGGGATTATTTTTCTCGCTCTATCCACGCAAAATCTGAAGGCGGGTTCTCAAATAATACCTCATCAGGTGGGGCGGATAAATTAGCGCATTTTTATACCAGTTACCTTGCTACACATGGACTGTCTTACTATTTTGAGTCAAAGTGTTTCAATAAATAGAATGCCGCATTATATGGCGCACTTTCTTCTTTTGCTATTTTTACGTATATGGAACTAGGCGATTCATTCAGCGATTTTGGGTTTTCATATGAGGACCTGATAGCAAACACACTGGGAAGCGCGATCGGCTATTATTTATATCGGAACCCCGAGCTCTCGCGAAAAATCGACATACGTTGGGAATACGGTTTGCATCGTGAATCTAACGATTTTACGACAGACTATGAAAATACGAAATATATTGTGGCATTAAAACTTAACGGCTTTGAAACCACCCGAAAAAACTTTCTAAAGCATTTTGAAATTCATTTTGGTTACTATGCACGTGGGTTTGATGAAGCAATAGATAGGAAGGAACGAAATCTCTACATAGGCATCGGTCTAAATTTAACGGACTTATTTCGACGATACTCATATAAGAAGACAGCTATAAGAAGACAGCAACTGTTCTTAAATATGTACAGATACCCGGTACTTATATTGAGTATAAAAAGGATCATAATAAATAATTTATAGATAGAAAGTCTTGTGTAAGGAATGGTAATGCTGATTATGTTGAAAAACTTGTCGTATTAAAAATTCTAATTCAGATTGTGTTACGGCCTAATTTTACTTACTCTAGACTAGAGATAGAAGTACATTAATGAGAATTGCAACGAATCAATAAAAATTAGAAGCCCTAGCAATAGAGTGCGCTAAAAATATAGATTTAGAGTAAGAGTAAGAGTAAGAGCTGGCGATCTCAGGAAACAGAACTCAGTAAACAATGGGTAAAAATTAGCGTCAACAAGTCGTTCAAAAACAAGAATAAACACTAGATAAGCAAAGCTAAAGGGATAAACGCGTTGTTCAAAATTAAAAAGGGTCTGGACATTCCAATTGCGAACCCACCGGAGCAAAAGATCTACGATGCACAACCGGTGGAGACGGTGGCCTTAGTCGGGCGCGATTATATTTGGCGCCGCGGTACGCTATTGGTACGCGAAGGTGATCGTGTCAAATTAGGTCAACCTGTGGTGCGGGATAAGAATCTACCCGCGATAATGGGGACGTCTCCTGGATGCGGAACAGTCGAGGCCATTCTTCGCGGTCCCAAACGCGTGCTCGCCACGTTTGTTATTCGCCTGGATGGCGACGATGAAGTACATTTTCCCACGTTCGATGATAACGCAATCGCGAAACTTTCAGCTGGCAAAATTAAAGAAAACCTACTAATTTCCGGGTTGTGGACTTCATTTCGAACACGACCCTATAGCATCCTGGCCGACCCAAACACGGTGCCTTACGCTATATTGATTACTGCAATCGATAGCAACCCGCTGGCGCCCGATCCCATGGTTATTATTAACACCGCAGCGGAAGATTTTCGGCGGGGCGTTGCGCTTATCGCCAAATTGACCGAAGGCAAACTTTACGTTTGCAAATCCCCATATGCCCAACTGCCTATAGATGTGAAAACTAATATCGAAACCGCCAGTTTTTCAGGACCTCATCCTGCCGGACTAGTGGGTACACATATCCATTTTTTGTGCCCGGTGAGTGCTAACCGCACGGTCTGGCATATTGGCTATCAAGATGTCATCGCCATTGGACGCTTGTTTATCAGTGGTAGACGCGACCAGCACAGAATTATTTCCTTAGCCGGCCCCGCGGTGCGACGGCCGAGATTAATACGCACGCGTGCCGGTGCCAGTACCAATGAACTTGTGCAGGGCGAACTGGACTGCACACGTTGCAGGTTGATTTCAGGGTCAATACTCTCAGGCTATCAGGCCAGCGACAATACGGCTTATTTAGGGCGTTACCACAATCAAATTACAGTATTAAGCGAAGGTGGCGAACGTGAAATGTTCAAGTTTCTAATGCCTGGCCGCGATATGTTTTCCGTAACCCGTACCTTTATCTCCAGTATACTGCCGAAAAAACGTTTTGCTATGACGACATCCCAAAATGGCAGCGCCCGCGCCATGGTGCCCATTGGCAGCTATGAGCGGGTAATGCCTTTGGACATCCTTGCCACCCTGTTATTGCGCTCACTTGTGGTCAAAGACACCGAATCAGCGCAAGCGCTTGGCTGCCTGGAACTGGACGAGGAAGACCTGGCGTTGTGCTCTTATGTGGATCCCGGTAAGTATGATTTTGGACCTATTTTACGCGAAAACCTATTGCACATTTTGAAGGAAGGTTAATGCGTCCATTACGCAATTTTCTTGATCGCCTGGAACCCTTATTTCAAAAAGGGGGTCGCTTTGAACAGTTTGGAGCCTTGTATGAAGCTATCGATACATTTTTGTATTCGCCAAAAGATGTAACCCAAGGTTCACCCCACGTGCGTGATGCGGTCGACCTCAAACGTGTAATGATGACAGTGTATTTTGCAGTATTGCCTTGCTTAATCATGGCAATGTATAACGTGGGCCACGATGCCAATGCCCTCATGACGGCAAACGGCATCACGTCAGTGCCTGGTTGGCGCGGTACACTATTAAACAGCCTTGGTATCGGCTATGACGCCAATCATATCTGGGCGTGTTTGTGGCACGGGGCCATGTATGTATTGCCGATTTATGTCGTCACCTTTGTGGTTGGTCTTATTTGGGAAATCTTGTTTGCCGTCGTTCGCAATCATGAAGTCAATGAAGGTTTTTTTGTTACTTCCATTTTATTCACCCTTACCTTGCCAGCAACCATACCTTTATGGCAGGTCGCATTGGGCATATCATTTGGCGTCGTGATAGGCAAAGAAATATTCGGCGGTGTAGGCAAGAATTTTCTCAATCCCGCACTGGTGGGTCGCGCATTTTTGTTTTTTGCCTATCCGGCACAAATGTCGGGTAATTCAGTTTGGGTTCCGGTGGATGTGGTGACTAGCGCGACACCCGTTGCGGTAGATGCGCTGAGTAGTGCGACACCGTTGGCCATATGGAACGGCGGGGGTGCAGAAGCAGTCCATGCCGCAGGGATTACTTGGGAAAATGCTTTTTTAGGCATCATCCCAGGATCAATGGGTGAAACATCGACCTTGGCCTGCTTGCTCGGCGCGGCAATTTTGATTTATACGCGCATCGCATCTTGGCGGATAATGGCGGGTGTCCTGGCAGGCATGGTTATTGTGACAGTATTATTCAATTGGCTGGGCAGTGATACCAATCCTATGTTTTCCATGCCCTGGTACTGGCATTTAGTGCTGGGCGGTTATGCCTTTGGATTGGTATTTATGGCCACCGACCCGGTATCCGCGTCCATGACGGAAACGGGGAAATGGATATTTGGCATACTCATCGGCGTGATGGTTAGCCTTATCAGAGTGGTGAACCCCGCTTACCCGGAAGGCATGATGTTAGCCATATTATTCGCTAATGTGTTTGCGCCCCTTATCGACTGGTTCGTTATGCAGGCTAATATCCGCAGGAGATTAAAACGCAGTGGCTGAATCATTGTCAACATCGACTCACAAAGGCTTGCTTGCACTGCCGAATGACGACAAACGAAAAATAATTTTTGTCGCCACCGCGTTATGTTTGGTGTGCTCTGTATTGGTGTCCACCGCTGCAGTGACACTGCGGACACTACAGGAAAACAACGCGCAAAACGCCCGCAAGATGGAAATTCTCAAGGTGGCTGGCTTGCATTCGCCGGGTGAGGATGTGGATGCTTATTTTAACCAACACGTTCAGACAAAAATGGTTGATCTGAATAGTGGTAACTACATTGAAAACTTTGATGTGGCAACTTTTGACGAACGTAAAGCAGCCCGTGAACATGATAGCAGCATCGAACTGCAAGCCGAGCAGGATATCGCAGGAATCAAACGGCGGACAAATTATGTGCGTGTCTATTTAATACCTGACCAACAAGGAAAGATTAACAAAATTGTTTTGCCGGTCCACGGTTATGGGCTTTGGTCCACTATGTACGGTTTTTTGGCACTCAGCGCTGACGGCAGAACGATAGCGGGGCTGACTTTTTACGAACATGCCGAAACTGCCGGTTTAGGCGCAGAAATCACTAATGCCAAATGGTTGGCACAGTTTCCTGGAAAACAAGCGCTGGACCCGCAAGGCAGACCGCTAATTCGCGTTAACAAGGGCCCGGTAAATTCTGATGACACAGAGGCAAACTATTTAGTTGATGGGATATCCGGCGCGACCTTAACGAGTATCGGTGTGACTAACTTGATGCATTTTTGGTTGGGTGAGTTGGGTTTTGGCCCTTATCTGGGGAAATTGAATCAGCTCGCCCAACCAAATAATGGCTAATCAATAGAAAGACGATGCTTAGCACAGAGACTATAATTAGAGTATGAATTGGAGTAAATATAGTGTGTGGAAATGCCAATGACGATGCAAACAAAAGCAATCTTAACTGATCCCTTAATCAATAAGAACCCCATTACGCTGCAAATATTGGGTGTCTGCTCAGCCTTGGCTGTTACGACAAAATTGGCCCCGGCGCTTATCATGGGCTTGGCAGTAATGGTTGTCCTCAGTATTTCCAATGTCTCAATAAGTTTAATACGTAAACACATTCCCGGTAGTATTCGCATTATTGTTCAAATGACCATAATTGCATCCCTGGTTATTATAGTTGACCAATTTCTTAAAGCTTATGCTTATGAGTTGAGTAAACAACTCTCAGTGTTTATCGGATTGATCATAACCAATTGTATCGTGATGGGACGCGCGGAAGCCTTTGCGATGCATAACCCACCCACAGCGAGTTTTTTGGATGGTCTAGGCCACGCCATGGGTTACGGTTTGATTCTGGTTATTGTCGCCGTGGTACGTGAGTTATTGGGTTCCGGCACTTTATTGGATTATACCGTGCTGCCACTGGTTAAAGACGGCGGTTGGTATGAACCCAATGGCTTAATGTTACTGGCACCAGGGGCCTTTTTTATTATCGGTTTATTGATATGGGCGATCCGCACCTGGAAACCGGATCAAGTTGAAAAACCAGAGTACCAAATTCATATGGTGCACCGTACTGAGATTATGTGATGGAAGCCTATCTATCTTTGTTTGTACGATCCATTTTTGTCGAAAATCTTGCGTTGTCATTTTTTCTGGGTATATGTACTTTTTTAGCGGTCTCCAAAAAAATAGAGACGGCGCTAGGATTGGGTGCCGCAGTGGTGGTAGTGCAGGGCATTACCTTACCGATAAATAATCTCATTGCCACTTATTTATTAAATGAAGGCGCTTTGTCCTGGTTGGGGTTACCCGATGTCAATTTGGTTTATTTACATCTGATTATTTTCATTGGCGTAATCGCTGCGATAGTGCAAATTCTGGAAATGATTCTCGACCGTTATGTTCCCGCTTTGTATAACGCCCTAGGCATTTTTCTACCTTTAATAACGGTTAATTGCGCTATCCTCGGCGGTTCACTCTTTATGTTTAATCGCTCCTATAATTTTGCCGAGAGTGTGGTGTTTGGTGTGGGCTCCGGTCTGGGTTGGGCATTGGCTATCGTCGGTCTTGCTGCGGTGCGTGAAAAATTAAAATACAGTGATGTGCCAGAAGGATTACAAGGTTTGGGTATTACGTTTATAGTGGCCGGGCTTATGTCGTTGTCCTTCATGTCGTTTTCGGGAATACAACTGTAACCAGGATCTTTTCTTTATAATACGATAATAGGTATCTAGATGCTTGAGATCAGCCTCGGTGTGAGCGTGTTTACCATCATCATTTTATTTCTGGTAGGGCTTATATTATTTGCGCGATCTAAATTGGTTGTCACTGGCGCCATCGATGTGCTGATAAACGACGAAAAAACCTTCCACCTACCTGTGGGTCAAAAATTACTCAGTGCCCTGGCTCAAACTAACCTGTTCCTGGCGTCCGCTTGTGGCGGTAAGGGAACGTGTGGGCAATGCAGGGTGCGCATAACCGAAGGGGGAGGGGATATTCTCCCCACGGAGACATCGCTCATAAGCAAACGGGAGTCGAAGCAAGGCGATCGCTTGGCATGTCAGGTGCCATTAAAACAGAATATGAAAATTGAGATACCCGCAGATGTGTTCGGTATTAAAAAATGGAGCTGTACAGTACGCAGTAATCGAAATGTTTCATCATTTATAAAAGAATTGACACTAGCGCTGCCTGAAGGTGAGAAGCTGAATTTTCGCGCGGGTGGCTATGTTCAGATTGAGTGCCCGCCGCACCACCTTTATTATAAAGATATCGAAGTAGCGGATGAGTATCGAGCCGATTGGGACAAGTTTGATTTGTGGCGATATGAGTCGCTAACTAAAGTAGCAGTGGAAAGGGCCTATTCAATGGCTAACTATCCCTCTGAGAATGATATAATTATGCTTGATGTGCGTATTGCATCACCACCACCTAATCAGCCTGATGTACCACCAGGGGTTATGTCTTCTTATATTCATAGTCTGCGCCCAGGCGATAGTGTCACAATTTCCGGCCCCTTTGGAGAATTCTTTGCCAAGGATACCGATTCCGAAATGATATATATCGCTGGCGGTGCCGGAATGGCACCCATGCGCTCGCACATATTTGATCAATTAAAACGTTTACACAGTAAGCGCAAAATCAGTTTTTGGTACGGTGCGCGAAGCAAACGAGAAATTATTTACCAACACGATTTTGATCAGCTGCAAAAAGAGCACGACAATTTTCAATGGCATGTCGTACTCTCTCAGCCTCGACCTGATGACGATTGGCACGGGTATACCGGCTATGTCCACACGGTACTTTTACGCGAATACTTAAATGAACATCCTGCACCGGAAGACTGTGAGTATTATTTGTGTGGTCCGCCGATGTTAACCGCTGCTGTGGTAAGTATGCTTGATGACCTGGGTGTGGACCCTGAAGATATATTGTTTGATGATTTTGGCTAGCGATAAGGCTTGCGTAAAACTCCAAATTAGGAATTTGATAATGGTTGAAATAATATTGAGCTTTTTGGTGTTTCTTATAGTAATGTTAGGCATGAGTATTGGTGTTTGTTACGGTCGCCGGGCTTTACAAGGCAGTTGTGGCGGCTTGAATAAAATACCAGGGATTGAATCCGATTGCGACGGCCAATGCCATCAGCCTTGCCCTAAAAGAAAAAATTACAGGCGGCAAAAGCAGGAATAGGAGATAGCTGATGGATACCATGTTAGCAAAAGACCACATGACGCGTAAAATTGTTACCTTACGGCCAGACATGGATATAATGGAAGCCGTCAATATATTGTGTAAGAACCAAGTGCCAGGTGCACCAGTGGTGGATCAGCTAGGTAATTTCGTTGGCATCTTGTCGGAAAAAGATTGTCTTAATGCCATTTTGAATGCCGCTTATTATGAAGAACGCGGTGGACGGGTGGATGCCTTTATGCACCGCAATGTAGAAACTGTTGAAGCCGAGGACAATATCACCGATGTAGCCAAACGCCTTGTTGATAAAGGTTACCGCGGAATGCCTGTTATCAACAATAATAATTTAGTGGGCATGATAAACCGTTCGGATGTGTTGAAGGCTATCGTCAAGTGTACACAGTCTTGAACTGGAATACCTTTCTAAAAGGTATTCTAAGTAAAATCAAAGTAGACAAAAGAATCAGCGATGACATGTCTCTATAAAGTACGATGGAAGAAAAATATTAAGGGTAAAGTGCCACTCTCCCATATTCTCGCATTTAATTTTGCTGTTTCCTGGTTTACTGACGTATGAGTATGCCCTTGGTCGTTACCGCATCCTGTCGTTGTGATGACTAATAACAATCCAAGGGCACTAAAGCCAAGCATTAATGTTTTAAGTTGCATAATGTGAAAATCCTATTATTAATTAATGCTATCCAGCGTTGTTGAAATAAGGGTTTGTATCGGTTCAGCCTAAATAAATCAGTTGAAGCTTCCGCTCCTGCTCACGCCCCTTGCCTACGTCCTGTAGGCAAATCGTAACGAGGGTGCCTAAGGTGCTGA
>JAADIM010000106.1:0-2649 GCA_013151345.1 Gammaproteobacteria bacterium | reverse complement strand
TGTTTTTCCATTTTTTAAGGCGATCGCGTAGTCATTCTACGGGTGAGTCTTAAAAAATGGAAAAACGCGTTAGATTCAGTGCGTTAGGTGTTCGCAGTAGATTCAACTGATTTATTTAGGTTCAGTTTACCATGACTCTATTTTAGATCTAAACGTTTATAATCGCCTTTTGCTTTCAACGTAATGATAACAGGGGATTCAGTTTTATTTTTCCAGTACCAACCATGAGTGCCCTCAAACGGCGTGATTAAAGAACCACTTGCCTGGCTATCGGTACTTTTCTTGTAAGTCTTGAAAAAACCGCTTGTATCGCCTTTAGGCTCGCCGTGAAAATCAAAAAATAGTTCTGCGCCATCGGTTTTCCATTGGTATTCAAGGATTGCATCTTTCGCAAGCTGAAGTTTGTATTCCTTATCATCTTTGGCTGGAATAGTTATGGTGATGGTGTCTTTCCAGTCAGGTTGTGGAAGGTTTTCAGAGATCTCAGAGGCAGTCGCATTTTTAGTGTTTGTTTCGCTTTTTGTTGATTCTGCGCTGGCAATAAACTCTTCAGGATAACTGGTATGCTCATAACCATGCATCTGCATAAGAAAAAGCAGCCCTCCGGCTAAGATCAGGCCATAGTTTGCGACCATACTGAAAGTCTTGAAGGCATGACTTTTTCGCCATGCGGCAATGAGTAGTAGCATCAGGACCAGGGCGCTGATTTGCCCCAGTTCAATACCGACATTAAACGAGATAATGTTGAGCAATAGGCTGTCTTCGCTCAACGGCAGTTCCTGTAACCGGGTCGATAAACCGAAGCCATGGATTAGTCCCAGACTAATAATCATCAGCATCATATTAGGGGGATTGATGTTGAGGTATTTTCGGAAGCCGTCGATGTTAGCAAAGGCGATATAACAGACGCTCAGACCAATAATTGCGTCAATGATAAAATAGTTAAACTGGATGCCATTAAACGTGGCAAAGATCAAGGTCACACTATGGCCAAGCGTGAACGCGGTGACGTATTTGACGATGTCACGAAAATTAGTAAGAAAAAAGATGATCCCGAATACAAACAAAAGATGGTCGTAACCTGACAACATATGTGTTGCACCGAGCCACATATAACGCAAATTACCACCCTCGATAATGGCCAATTTGTCGGCCTCGGACATGCCGTGTGCGTAAGCGTATTGTGATAGCAGACTAAATACCAGCAAGCCTGCCGCTACGTAATAAAAGTGGGAAATGAATTTTATTTTAGATAACACTATTTAATACTCCTAAATCTTATATTAGTTAGTTTGCGGTGTTGCTCGCATACATGTTGCCGGGTAAAAGTGATCGTGGTAAAGAGACAACCCACTCTTTACTTTAACTTGAGAAGCCGGTCTTGTTATGTTTCGGTTACAGGTGTCCGTTTTGTTCAACGGCGGTGATCCAGTACATGCCATGGCCTTTGACGCCCTGCGTCGAGGTGCGTAACGTCTCAAGCACCGTATCCACATCGCTGTCTTGCAACAAGATATCCACCCGTACCCGTGGCGTGTAGCCGACCACTTTGTCTCGTGCTGACAGAAAAGCATCGCTTTCGACTTCTTCGCCATGGCCTTCCACATGACTAAAAGTAAAGCCCGGTACCTGCTTTAATGTACGTAGTTTATCGGTGAGATCCTGTTGGACATGGGTGTGAATAATAAGTGTAAGATGTTTCATGCGTGTTCCTCCGTAGCGAATTTAGTTTGGCGTAACGACCCCTGCAGGGAAAAAGACAATATGAGCCGAAAGATGGCTGACCGGTTCCGTTTTTTCCATGGCCACAAAAATTGTAATTTCAACATTAACCACTCCTCACGTACCATTACGACAGGTGCGCGAAATTTTTGACTATAAGAAAATATGCTGCTTTGTGTGGTTTTAATTGCGAGTTGCTAATTTAGATCACAACAAACAACAAGACCAACAGGAAGAATTCGACTTAAAGTGGTGGAGCGCGTAATGGTGGGAAAAGGAGGTATCGCCAGCGAAAAATAAAATCTTTGGCACGGCGGCGATGGTATATCTGCTGATAGAAACCAGCGAAGAGTAAAATAACCACGGTGGCAAGTAGAGCCAGCGTAAGTGCGCTAGTGGAAACCTTTTTCAACAAACCTTTTTTCAACAAACCATAGGGGCTAACATCAACCTCAGACACCATCTCATCGTGGTGATCACCATGGGAAATGTCTGTAGAAAGATGGGCTTCACTCAGATGTGAATGCTTAGCCGCCGCTTCTGCGGCAATATGACTATGTGTTTGATCATAATCATGATCAAGACTGTGTACGTGCAGTTTCACACCCTGGGCACACAACAGCACCATGGAGAGCAATAATGTCCACAGGAATAAAGTCCGTTTTTTCATCTGGCGAAAAAGAATCATCGATTACAGTATAGGCGAGTATATTGCCCAAGAGCAAGTATTGGCGCTGCCCCGAGGGTCATTAAATGGTAACTGAACGATAATTCAATATGACCAAATATACGTTTTACTTGAGCAGGCAAGGGGCATGAGTGAACACGACTGCCAGGTGGTAGAGTAACGCAGGTGTTACCGAGGTACGGAAGTTTCAACTGATAAATTTAGGATAATGGTAAATTATAGTCTTAACTTTTCTTTCG
>JAADIM010000055.1 GCA_013151345.1 Gammaproteobacteria bacterium | reverse complement strand
GCATTAATACAGCTAACCCTAAATGAGTCTTCAGAAATCCATTTACTTACTTTTTCGAAAGAACCCATTTATTCTACCAATTTAAAAACATAATGATTGAGCTCGGCAGTACAAAAAGGAGCGCAACGATATATGTCCACTGGAATATTGTAGTTAAGGCCATTTCTGAACTCAAATTGAGGGTTGTTGTGCCGAGGATATCCGCGCTTCTTTTATTATGAGCATAATGAAAAATGGTGATTCGCCAGGGAATGAAATATTTATACCCGCATATAGTGTTATATTCAATTAATAATAAATAGCTGAACAATGGTATTGAGAATCGAGACTGAAGTACTCAACACAATTATTACATTTAATTGTGACATGATTTTATAATGCTTCCTGCAATTAACTCAATGACAATAGCTTTAACTAATACTCATAATTAGCTTTTCTTCAACTTATAAGAATAACGACCAAGCTCAGTCGCTCCAAACCGCAGAGTGTAGCGTAGCGAAACGCCACGGTTTGGAGTCAGTTCGAGTGTGTTTTTATGCAACGCTGTTAAATACCATTTTATAATGTTTAACTTCAGGAAAGGGTTCATAAAAATGATGCAATAATTCTTTCCATTCCTGATATAGCGTCGATTCGCGAAAATTTATTGTGTGCGCTTCCACGCTTTCCCACTGAACTAAAAGTATGTAGCGATTTTCATTTTCAATGCATTTTTGGAGCTGATGTGAAATATAACCTTTAATTGATGAAATGATTTCTTGCGCTGTCGAGAACGCTTTTTCGAATTCGCAAGTTTTACCTTCTTTTATATTCAGAATGACGGCTTCAAGAATCATATTCTATTTTTCCTTGGTGGATAACGACGGAGATCACTTGCCCTGCCGAGGGGGTGTGAGTCTTGAATGGCTTTGTAAAAAATAATTGACTTCCCTAAGTGCCAATTTTTTACGGTCAAATGGATTAGCTTATTATGCCTTGCCGACGTCATGGGTAATATTTGCGTGTGAGGCGAACAACAATGTCGCTTATGTGCATATGAGGCGGCTGGGTGACAATATAATTGCTAACACTGCCGACAAACTCACCATGATATTCAATAACTTTGTTCAAAGCTCCATTTTCTTTAGCTCCAACTGCTATCCGCCAATCTGCATTCCTTCGAGTATATGGATATGGGAATGTGTAGACCAGATATCTGGAAACGCGCTTATTGTTGGCGAGCAGTACTAATATATCAGTGTCGGATTTTTTATATTCTCTTAATTCAATCATCCTAAATAAATCAGTTGAATCGTAACGAGGGTGCCTAAGGTGCTGAAGATAGCGTGTTTTTCCATTTTTTAAGGCGATCGCGTAGTCAAGTCATTCTACGGGTGAGTCTTAAAAAATGGAAAAACGCGTTAGATTCAGTGCGTTAGGTGTCCGCAGTAGATTCAACTGATTTATTTAGGATCATTGTTTATAACGTAACAATCAACAGGTGTCGCGTCTTGAGGTGCTCTTGTTGAATTGCCTTGTGCCGTGCTTACTCTGATGAAGGGGCGTATTTTGCAAATAATTCAGCCCCCGTCATATCATTTGTTTCATTTGAGAAGCCGTAAAATGAAGGTTTCTCATCAATAAATACCTGATGATCAAAAACAAACATTTGATCATTATTGAATAGCCCAACTGGCATCATGTGTTGATTGCTTTCTTTCAGCCTGTAAAATAAATGGCTTCCGCATTTATTACAAAAGCCACGTTCCGCCCACTCAGATGAGTTAAATACTGATATATTTTCTTCGCCTTCAAATGAAACGTCTGTGCCGCAATCAACCGCCATCAAGGGGCCACCACCCCATTTCCTGCACATACCGCAATGGCACGCGCCCACACTTTTGTTAATGTTCCTTGCGGTGATACGAACGGCGCCGCAAAGACAATTCCCGTTTTCCTCAATTAGTTCTGACATTATTTTTCTCCTACAATTTGAAATAATTTTTTACACTTATTTTACACATTATAGTCACAGTCGAGCGGCTGCGCGTCTTTTTTTATTCCACTCGGACGCTATGTTAGCTGTGGCTCAAATTTTGCTTCGCACTTTGGATATATAGGCTGTGATCTAGCTGTATATTTATCATTGCACTATTCTCTATCTGTTAAATATTGTTTACAGTTAACGTTTCACATTACAGGTAGCAAAAAGAAGAGAGAGGAACGAGCGGCGTTTTTTCTGCCTGAATGTGTAAGAAGGTACATTAAGGTGACCATGATTGTGTACGCACAAGACGTGTTATCATCATTCCTATCATACTAGGGTCAATTGCCATATTTGATAAGATAAAAACACCCGTTTTGGCCTTTAAGTCGATTGAAACATAAGACCCATAGCCTCCAACTAATCCATTGTGCCAAATCACCGATTTATTACCAATAAATCTTTCAGCAAATCCTGGTTGCATCCATCCAATACCCGTTTTACCATTAGATTGTTGTTTATGCATTTTTTTAAATGTCTGTATCAGAAATGATTTGTCGTCAATATTTGCCTGCACAAACTTCATCATATCTGATCCAGATGAATTAAAACAACCAGCACCATCAAGAGCGCCACATGTCCATAGGGGAGTTGGTTCGCCCTTTGTTGTATAACCTTGAGCAAGATGCTTCTGCATTTCTGGAGTTAACGCTATTGCAGTGCTTATCATATCAAGCGGTTTAAAAATCTTTTCTGTTGCCAGAGACTCCAAGTCCTTTTTCGTTATGATTTCCAAAACGTGTCCGAGTAAACCCATGCCATAGTTGGAATATTTAAACTTGCCCGGCTTGTGTTTTCCCTGTGTATTTTCCAAATAGTCAAGCACGTCTTTCAAGTCAATATGGCTGTAAGGGTCTACCATTGCATTTTCTTTTCCAGCTAGCCTGGTTACTTTGTCGATAAGTGCTTTTGGGATTCTTGGAAAACCAGATGTGTGTGTAGCCAGTTGTCTCAGAGTGACTAGCTTTGCGCTAGATGACAGGATTGTAGAATTACCAATTAGCTGATCTAACGTCGCATCCATATCTGCAACTCCTTCATCGGAAAGAATTTGCAACAATGATGAAGTAAAAAGCTTACTTACTGAAGCTAGCTGAAAAACTGTTGATGCATTTGGGACGGAAGTTTCTTTTTTGTTTATCGTGCCATAGCCTTTGAAAAACGATTTGCCGTTCTTGTAGATACCAATGACTAGGCCGTACGAAAGTCCTTTTTTTGATATTTTTTCTATTTCAGCATCAAGGGAAGCTTCAAGATCCCCATTGTCCGTTGTGTTATTTAGTCGGTATTTCAGATAAATGGCTGCTGATGCAGCGATAAATAGAATTGAGGCGAATATGATCAATAGTATTTTCATAGTGTTTGATCTATTCTAACGCCTAAATCAGTCGCGCGTCTTTTTCAGCTGGAGTATCTTATTATGTGTTGAGCGTAAAAAGAACATTCCTATGTTTCTCTATACTTAACTCAAAGAAATTCCCGTTGAAAAGCACTGTTGCTTTATTCAATTAATTTTCTCCCTATATTTATTTTATGTGTAATTTTGTGATATACAAATATAAGCAAAGACAAAACTAAATGTCAGCATTTTGCAGGCTTTAGTAATATCTGTTTGTAGAAGGTTTCTTGACTCCTTCAAGATAGTTAATCAAAATGTTAGGAGGAGAAAGTGACATCTTCTCCTATTTTTTTATGAGTTTAATTCACCAGATTATAGGTCCATCCATTAACCGAAAAGAGGCGGAGCGATGGAAAAATAAGACATGTGGTTGGCCAACGATTTATAACTCGGTGTTGAAACACCTGTATGCGATATCTGTTATGCGACATCTTGCTCCATACTGAGTTCTTTTATTTTCCGGGTTAATGTATTTCTTCCCCAACCAAGTAATTTCGCCGCATCTTGCCGTCTCCCACCGGTATGTTTTAGTGCGGTTTCAATCATGATACGCTCAAAATGAGGCATCGCGGTTTCTAACAATGTAGTTTGACCGGATGCAAATCGATGGTCAGCCCATCTACGCAGCGAATTGCCCCAGTCGTCACCATTTAATGGCGTAGCATTTTCTGCTTGAAGTTCTGGAGGTAGATCTTCCATTTGAATGGTGTTTCCGGGTGACATTACAGTAAGCCAACGACATATATTTTGAAGCTGTCTTACGTTGCCGGGCCAATCAAGACGCATGAGGTAGGCTTCGGTGTCAGCTGCCAGTGCTTTTGTTTCCACTTCAAGTTCTTTTGCTGCTTCGGCCAAAAAATGTCCAGTCAATAAAGGAATATCTTCCTGGCGTTCACGCAACGCGGGAGCGTGTATACGTATAACATTTAACCGGTGAAACAGATCTTCGCGAAATCGTCCTTCTTTGACACGTTGTTCCAGGTTTTGGTGTGTGGCTGCGATAATGCGTACGTCCACTTTTATTGGTGTGTGACCACCCACACGATAAAATTCCCCATCAGAAAGAACACGTAATAGGCGTGTTTGCAATTCGGCAGGCATATCACCTATTTCATCAAGAAACAAAGTACCGGTGTCGGCCTGTTCAAAGCGACCTCGCCGCATATTTTGTGCGCCGGTAAAAGCGCCGCGCTCATGCCCAAATAATTCCGATTCAAGCAAATCCTTGGGGATTGCTGCTGTATTTAGTGCGATAAAGGGTTTGTCTGATCGTGGGCTATGTCGATGTAAGGCTTGTGCGACTAACTCTTTGCCAGTGCCAGATTCGCCATTAATTAGTACAGTGATTTTTGAACGAGATAAACGACCTATGGCGCGAAACACCTCTTGCATCGAGGGCGCTTCTCCGATAATTTCCGTTTTAACTGCTTGCGTTTCTGCCGTCTTACTGATTTTATTTTTTGGGTTATGTTGTACTGCACGTCGGACCAGTTCGACTGCTTCATCCACATCAAAAGGTTTGGGCAGGTATTCAAAAGCACCCTCCCTGTAGGCAGTGACTGCGTTATCCAGATCTGAGTGGGCAGTCATAATTATGACGGGTAGTGTCGGGTAGTTTGAGTTTATTTCTTTTAGTAATTCCAGTCCGTCAATACCTGGCATACGCAAATCTGTTACAATCGCGTCAGGTCGGGAATCAGAAATATCGTTCATGATACTGGTGCCGTTTTCAAAACAGGTTACATCCATATCTGCTTGTTTAAGCGCTTTTTCCAATACCCATCGAATTGCACGATCATCGTCAATTATCCAAATGTTTTCTCGACTCATTACTCGTTCCTCATATTATTGTGTCTTTACAGTGGGAGTAATACACTGAACCGGGTCATTCCGGGTTCACTTTCACACTCGATTAACCCACCGTGCTGATTTATTAGTGATTGAGCGATAGAAAGTCCAAGCCCCGTTCCTTCGGGTCTTCCTGTCACCATCGGGTAGAAAATACTTTTTATTATTTCAGGTGCAACACCTGACCCATCATCGATGATGTCGATGCGTAGAACTAATCTGTGTCTTGTCTGGCCAATAGTGAATTGTCTTGTAGTGCGCGTACGAAGAATAATTTCGCCTTCATTTTCTATTGCTTGAGTCGCATTGCGAACAATGTTTAATATTGCTTGTATTAACTGATCTTGATCGGCGTAGATGTCAGGTATGCTTGGATCATAATCTCTGGTTAATTTGATTTTATCAGTGACTTCGGCAGAGACTAAACTGCGAACGCGCTCTATAACTTGGTGTATATTAATCGTCTCCATCTGTGGCAGCGATTTTGGCCCTTGCATGCGATCGACAAGGTTTTGTAGCCTGTCTGCTTCGCCGATAATAATATCTGTATATTCTTTTTGCTCATCATTAGATAATTCACGTTCTAATAATTGCGCGGCACCGCGTAACCCACCCAGTGGGTTTTTAATTTCATGCGCTAAACCGCGAATGATGGTGCGCGCCAGTTCCTGTTGAACCACCAGGTTGCCTTCTCTGGAAATACGCAAGTGCCGTTCCATTTGTATTAACTCAATCAGTAATGCGTTGTCATAATTTGGGTCATTCATCGGCGTGACTACGCAATCAACATCAATAGCACGCGCACCAGGAATAGTGATGTGCAGTTCACGTTCGGTAAAACTCTGCCCATTTTTTGCAGCTTGTTTCAAACATTCAATCATTTCATCAGCGTTTATAAAAAGCTCATCGATAGACATACCAATGAGGCGCCGTGCGCTGATTTCGAATAACATTTCACCTGCGGCGTTAATGTAATCCAGCTTAAGTTCTTTATTAAACATCAGGACAGCGGTGGTTAAGTTGTCTACGATTTGTTTCTGGATATCTATTTGCACAGCTACCTTCTGTTAACCCCATTTCCTGATTTGCAAAAAGCACTCCAGTTATTACATTGATAATTTAATGCAGGGTTGAAATTTTAATAAAAATTTTTAATGTAATGATATTAAAGAAAAAATTATCATTGAAGGGGCAACTATATAGTTTCCCTTAATCATTTTTTCAAGGAAATTGTACCTGGAGAGGAGTAAAAATGCACTATAATAGCGCATATGCATGATTCGTGATCAGGTTGTTGCTACTAAGTAGGGCGGACAGCCAATAGTCGAGCGCAAGGCTTTATATTATAAGGTTATTTTGCTGTGGCGCGTTGCAGATGAAACGTAATCGAATCTGATTTCAATACGGTGCCTTGGCGATTGACTAAGTTTGCGCTTAAAGTATGCGTGCCACGATTCAAGCTGACAAAACTGAAGCTATTATTGCTTGTTTCGCCTGATTTCTTACCATCGAGAAAGATTTCGATTTTATCGCCTATTGCGTTATTTAATGTTGGTGTTATTCCGAATTTCACAGTGACATTTCCTGCATTTTGTCTAAATGTCTTATCGTTTGTGGGTTGTTCAATGGTGAAGTTGCTATACGTTGTGCGTCGTGCTCTTTGTTTAACATTGCTTGGCGTGCCAGAAGGTTTTTTTAAAGCAGGATCCGGGCTATAGGTCGTGAGTGGTGCGCCTTTTACTTTTTCTTCACTGCCATTTGGGTTGGGTTTATCCGAATAGATAATTTTTCCGTTCTTATCTGTCCACTTATACGTATCTGCGGTGGCTGGCACGCACAAACTCAAGATAGTGAAAAACAATAAACAACGCATGTAACTCTCCAAGGTGGCTCTTAATAGTGCAATTGAAGCATTGTTCTATACAAAAAAAAAGCCCCATTTGGAGGCTTTTATAAAATATAAAGTTTTTATGTGCTCTTATTAATACAGAATAAAGTTATACGCTGTAGTTATATATGACAGTTATATACAGCAGTTATACACTATAGTACATATCGAACTCGACTGGATGGGTGCTCATTTGTAATCTTGTCACTTCTTCCATTTTTAAATTGATATATGCGTCAATCATATCATCAGAAAAGACGCCGCCAGCGGTTAAGAAGGTACGATCTGTATCAAGTGCAACTAGCGCTTGCTCGAATGATGAGCATACTGTCGGGATGTCTTGCGCTTCTTCTGGTGGAAGATCGTAAAGGTCTTTATCCATTGGGTCGCCAGGATGTATTTTATTCTGAATTCCGTCCAGTCCCGCCATCAACATGCCTGCGAATGCGAGATAGGGATTCGCAGTGGAATCCGGAAAACGAATTTCGATACGGCGCCCTTTGGGGTTTGACTCAAACGGTATACGAATAGAGGCTGACCGGTTACGCGCTGAATAAGCCAGCATAACAGGTGCTTCAAAACCGGGTACCAGTCGTTTATAGCTGTTGGTGCTGGCATTGGTTAATGCGTTCAATGCACGGGCATGCTTGATGATGCCGCCGATATAATAAAGCGCATTTTCAGACAGGCCAGCTTGTTCGTTACCAGTAAAGATGTTTTGTTCATCCTTAGCGATAGACTGGTGGACATGCATACCACTACCGTTGTCACCCACTAGTGGTTTAGGCATAAATGTTGCCGTTCTGCCATAGGAATGCGCGACGTTATGCACTACATATTTGAGGATTTGTGTCTCATCTGCCTTGCGAACCAGACTGTTAAATCGTGTGCCAATTTCACATTGACCGGCAGTAGCCACTTCGTGATGATGAACCTCGACCGACAAGCCCATTTCTTCCATTGCCAGGCACATTGCGGCGCGAATATCATTCAGTGAATCGACGGGAGGTACCGGAAAGTAGCCGCCTTTAGTGCCAGGTCGGTGGCCCATGTTGCCATCGGAATAAACGCGTTCTGCATTCCAGCCAGCTTCTTCTGAGTCAATTTTATAGAATGCACCTGACATATCAGCACCCCAACGAACGTCATCCAAAACAAAAAATTCTGGCTCGGGACCAAAATAAGCAGTATCACCAATACCTGTTGATTTTAAGTAGGCTTCAGCACGTTTGGCCACGGATCTTGGATCACGAGCATATCCTTGCATAGTAGATGGTTCCAGGATATCGCAACGAATATTGATAGAAGGCTCATCTGTAAACGGATCAAGTACTGCTGTATCGGCATCAGGCATGAGCACCATGTCTGATTCGTTTATGCTTTTCCAGCCAGCGATTGAAGATCCATCAAACATTTTACCGTCTTTAAAGGTGTCTTCGTTGACTGTACTTGAAGGCACGGACACATGCTGTTCTTTTCCCTTTGTGTCTGTGAAGCGAAAATCCACGAATTTTACGTTTTTGTCTTTAATTAATTTTAAAACTTTACTGGCCGACATCGGGTCCTCCAAATCTTAATCCGTGCTGCAAACTGTTGGTTGTAAACCATAGTATGCAGAAGCTAAATGAGTTATGAGATATTGATGCATTATTATTGCATAAAATAGGTAAAGAGCAGGAAGCATGCCATAGACAAAGAAGTAATTCTAGCAAAGTATAGGGTTTGAATTTATTGGGCTTAATTTTACGTATTATCGAAGTCAGTGACCGGCAACTGTTTGTGCTTATTACATTTTTACTTTGGGCGCATTGCTTGAGAATCGATTACTTGAGGAGATGGCTGTGTTTTAACGGGCGATAAGCGTGTTAGAGTCTGAATAAATGGCAGCTCCGATATGGGGCAAATAAAAATATTTTGCACCAATATAGAGCATCAAGGAGTGAATAGTACTTTTATATTGTTTACTGTCTGGGTGTCATCGCACAGCGATGAGAATTTTTGAGCGATTTCATAGGCTTTCCCGGTGGACACGGCCAAATCGAGTGGTAGTTGTATTTCTACATGTATTGCCCCATCCAGATAATGCAACGTAACGTTTTTTATGTGTTTTGATTCTTCAAATGCGGCCCAGCGTTTATTCAGCTCCTCGAGCAGTAGATTTCGTGCGGGCAGATGGCTGGATGGTCGGGAAGACTCATCATCTTCAGGGTCTGCATGCACAGTTACATCATTGATTTCGGGAAACTCGTCAGTTAAGCGCGTTCGAACGTGTTCTCCTATTTGATGGCCTTCAGATACGCTGACTTTGGGGTCGACAATAACATGCACATCGACCAGCACATCGCTACCCATGCGGCGGGTACGCAACATATGTAACGCACGAATGCCATTTGATTCGATGATGGTTTGTTTGATTCGCTCAACGTATTCTGGATCAAGGCCGGTATCAATCAATTCTCTTGCACTTTTCCAGCTTAATTCCCAGCCGATTTTTGCGACCAGCACAGCGACACCGACCGCAGCGACTGAATCCAGATATTCCAGACCGGCCATTGATCCCAGGATGCCGATAATCACAATGACCGAAGAAATAGCGTCGGTACGGCTATGCCAGGCGTTAGCACGTAATAATTCGGAGTTGAGCTTTCGGGCGGCGCGTATAGTGTAATGATAAATAGCTTCTTTGGAGACCACAGAAATGGCGGCGATACTAAATGAAAACCACCCGGGATGCATAAGTAACTCTGGCAGAAAAAGACGCCGAATTGCATCTTGTGCAATGCCCGCTGCAACGGCAATTAAGATTAAGCCAAGGGCAACAGTCATTAGCGTTTCAATTCGACCGTGCCCATAAGGGTGCTCATCATCCGCATCCCGGCTGCCGTGTTTAACGGCCACGAGAACCATAACGTCTGTTACTAAATCGGATAATGAATGAACGCCATCAGCAATAAGTGCCTGTGAGTTATCAATAAGGCCAACAAAAATTTTGGCCACACCAAGTAAAAAATCGACAACGGAGCCGACTAATGTGACCTTGCGAGCTTCTATGTAACGCTGATTACGTTCAAGGTTGATTGCCATAACAGACTTAATCTGAGCTTCCCACTACTTTTACCGTTATCACGATATTGTTGCCATCATCTTTTGTGTTTATGATTTCATGCCCGTTAATTCTGCTCCATGCAGGAATGTCATTTTTTGCGCCTGGATCAGTGCAAATGACATCGACAGTATCGCCCCGATTCAACGTTGCAACAAAATTTTGCGTTCGAATAACGGGAAGCGGGCAAAGTAAACGGGTCGCATCTAAAGTGTGATGGCTCATACGTACCACTCTTGTGGAATTTCCTCACTCGATAATGGCGGAACATCGAGTTTTATTTCTTCTTTATCGACTTGTTTTACTAAAACCTGTACCGATTGTGCGTCTCGCCCCTGGCTAAACCGCGCTGTTAAACGTGCTGCGAGATAAATATCATCTTCGCTCATTTTGCCATCGGCCAAAACCAACGGGCCGCTATGGCTAAGTGTATACATGGATGTGAATTGTTTTCGATAACCTTGCATAAAATTGTTTTCACCTTCTTCGCGCCCAACAATTATTTTGAAATGCGGACGTGGTCTTAAATGCCGGCCTATTTTAAGCAGCATGATGTCGTCAAATTCATATTTACGTTCACCACGGGCTTGCCATAAATCCGATAGTTTATTGGCATATGATTTATCCGTCAGAAAGCAACAGCCGCCTGCCGGTTGTGCATACTCTTCGATACCAAACTCAGCGGCCAGTTTGAATTGAGGTTTACGAGACCGGCCGGTAAATCCGTGCATCTTTTCACGATCTATCCAGCCGTTGAGTTCCGGTAATGTTGCCGGAAGATTTTTTGCGCAAAGCGGACGCACCAACAAATCATTCGCGCCGGATTCTCGCGCAACAACGGGCATGGTATCTCTGCGTTGCGACATGGGCCGTTGCCCAATTACTTCACCAGTGATGATAAAATCAAAATTGTTTTCCTGTGTCCATTGCAAGGCTTTTTTCACCATGAAACATTTGCAATCCAGGCAGGGGTTCAGGTTGGCGCCATAGCCGTGTTTGGGGTTGATGACTATATCTTTATATTCTTCTATAACATCGATAATGTGTAATTTTATGCCTAACTGTTCGGCAACCCATAAGGCGTTGTTGCGTTTTTGTTTGTCTTTATCCTGTTTTCGTATTGCATGTGTGTGGCCTTCGACACAAAAGCCGGTAAAAAAATTTATTCCTTCGACATGAATGTTTTGCTCGATCATGGTCCGTGCGGCCAACATTGAATCCAACCCTCCAGAAATCAATGCAACTGCTTTTTTTTGTTTTAAATGTGTAGCTGCTTTCATATTAATTATCTATTGCCTTGTTTGTGGGCCCTTGTGTAAGGGAATAGTGCATTTTATCTTAATTCGGGTATTTAGGCACACAGGAAGTTTGATGGGTAACAGGCCAATGAGAGTAGAGGGTAGTATAACTCGATTCGATGTATTTTTTTAAAATGCCACTTTATTTAAAGGGATAGATTTAAAGGGATAGATTTAAAGGGATAGATTTAAGGGGATAGATTTGCTGGAATTGTAGGGTGCATACCACCCACCATGCCACGATGAAGAGGAGGCTGTCTGAGAATAGAGGGTCGCCTAGTGTTTCTTCTCGCTAATGATCGACGCAGGTATTGCATCCGTCGTAGCTGTGAGTGTCTTGTAAGCGTGCTGACTCTTTTTATCGCTCCAGAGCTCAAAAGCCTGGAATGGGTCAAGTAAGGTAATAGATTTGTCTAACGATCGGATTGCCTGTAACACATCCATTAATGGAACGAATGACGCTGATAGCTGCGAATAGATGTCTGCGAGACTGTGCCTGAGAGAAGCAGATAAGTCCATGTAAGCGCCTTTTCCTAGATCGATGTAGTAGCTTATTTGCACTTGTCTACGTGCCGCGATTCCGGGGAAAAGACCCGAGAACAATAAACATTGATCACCCACGTCACGAAGTTGTTCTTGCCGGACTGCGCCATTAGTCGTTTGATTACGTAAATAATCCAACGCCAGTATGTTAGAGAGTGTTGCAGGTTTGTTGGTAAAGCGCATCAGTAAAAACACGAGATAGCTTTGCAGGCCCTCTTCGAGCTGAATATTCATCGTCGTTTCCGCATCACAAACGAGCTTATGCCATAGTGCTGTAGGTGTGGCTTGTAATTCGAGTGAACTCATAACGCACCCTCCTTTCATATTATATCGGCCAAGTCATTGATTTCTTTAGCAGGCATTTAATGGCTTGGAACTAGTCCTCAGTACCTTCAATCAGTTTTTTAATATTTGATCTATGTCTCCAGATAAGCAGCAACGATAATAGAATCATTAATAAGAAATAGGATTTGGCAGGTTCTAGTACCCACATGTAAACAGGTGCAAGAATAGCTGCGGTTAACGCAGACAAAGACGAGATTTTAAAAATATAAGCCATAGTTAGCCAGGTTGCGCTGACGACCATTGCAACAGGCCACGATAATCCCAATAAAACGCCAAATGCGGTTGCAACCCCTTTGCCGCCTTTAAATCGAAAAAATATAGGGTATAAATGCCCTAAAAAAGCAAACATGGCAACTAAGGCTAATGTGGTTTGATTTGATGTTAATGCGGACGCAATCAGCACAGGGATAAGCCCTTTTAACATATCCCCGGCTAAGGTGGTTGCAGCTGCTTTTTTCCCCCCCAAACGCAATACATTCGTGGCCCCCGGATTACCCGAGCCTTGAGATCGAGGGTCGGGTAGGTGCATGATCTTGCAAACAATGATGGCCGTTGATATTGAACCGGATAAATAAGCCAAAAGAACAAGTAAGCTGTCAATAATCATTTGGTTGCTAGTATACAATTCACGTTAATTTTATTTGGTAACATTAATAGAACTCGCAATAGAACTCGCAATAGAACTCGCTGATTTAGCTACAAATTGTAGTAGAATACGCCATTGTTGGAGTATAAAGGAAAAATTTACTTAGAGGAAAACACTTGGTTAGATAGGGGGATATAAGGATTGAAAAAAGATATTGTTTTTTTACATGATTTGACCATCGAAACAATCATAGGCATTTACGATTGGGAGCGCCGTATTAAGCAAGCTGTCATACTTGACCTGGATATGGCCACAGATGTAAAAAAAGCCGCCAGTAGTGACCATATTGATGATGCAATTGATTACAAGGCAGTGGCTAAACGCTTAATAGAGTACGTGAGTGAAAATCATTTTCAGTTAGTTGAAACATTGGCGGAGCGGGTCACTGAATTAGTGCTTACAGAGTTTGGCGTAAAATGGGTAAAGTTACGTGTAAATAAAAAAGGTGCTGTACGATATGCAGGCGATGTTGGCATTATTATCGAAAGAGGCGAGATATAAACCATGGCGCGTATTTATATATCAGTGGGTAGCAACATTGATCGAGAAAAAAATATAAGCAAAGGTGTGATTGCGCTTAAGACATATTTTGACAATGTGATCAAATCGTCTGTATATGAGAGTAAAGCCCTTGGTTTTAACGGTGATGATTTTTATAACCTGGTTGTCGCAGCGGATACGGATCAGGATGCATTGACCGTGAGAAATAATTTACAAAAAATAGAAGAGCAACAAGGCCGTCTGCGTACGCAGGCGCGGTTTACATCACGCACGTTGGATCTGGATTTATTGTTATATGATGCAGAAATTATCAAGCAAGATGGATTTGAAATACCTCGAGGCGAAATAACTGAATATGCGTTTGTTTTAAAACCACTCTGTGAAATAGCGCCTAATGAACGACATCCGGTTATCAGTGAAACCTATAAAACATTATGGGAACGGTTTGAGAAAAAAAGTCAGCCGTTAACGAAAATCGAGTATCAGTGGGAAGAGTGAACAAATTTTTGTAGGGTGCGCATTCTACGCACACCTGCTGCTGGTGCAATAGAACGCACCCTACCTATTAAATATTCTGAATCTCTGAATTTTCTTCGCGTTCCTGTTGTTGTAAAGTCCACATGTTTGTATAGCTTCCATTTTTTTCTATCAACGCCTGGTGTGTGCCTTGTTCGACAATACGGCCATTTTCCATGACTAAGATTTTATCGGCGTCGACAACAGTTGATAATCGATGTGCAATGACCAGCGTTGAGTGATGCATGGCAACCTCCTTCAGCGCAGAAAGGATGGCCTGTTCCGACTTGCTGTCTAGAGCAGAGGTTGCTTCATCGAATATCAGTATTTTGGGGTTTTTCAACACAACTCTGGCGATGGCTATGCGTTGTTTTTCGCCGCCTGATAACTTTAAACCACGTTCTCCTACTACAGTGTCATAACCTTCAGGTAGGGTTTCTATAAATTCATGTATGTGAGCCATGCGGGCTGCGGCGATGATTTCATCCTTGCCAGCATTTGGCTTGGCGTAGCCAATATTATAATAGATGCTATTGTTGAATAACACGGTGTCCTGCGGGACGATGCCAATTATATTTCGCAGGCTAGCTTGTGTGACATCACGAATATCCTGCCCATCGATCATTATTTGTCCGTTGTTGACGTCATAAAACCGAAATAGCAGGCGTACAAGTGTAGATTTGCCTGCACCGGAGGGTCCGACTACGGCGACTTTGTTGCCGGGCGGAATACTGAAATTGACATCATTGAGAATTTCGCGGTTTTCATTGTAATTGAAGTCAACATGTTTGAATTGTATTTCACCCTTTTTCAGCTCAATTGAATTAGCGTTTTTGCTGTCTTTAATTTCCGGTTCTTGATTTAGCAGCTTAAGCATTAAATCCATGTCGGCGAGCGAATGAATAGTTTGCCGATAAATAATCCCAAGAAAGCCTAACGGTATGAACAGCTGGAGGAGAAACGCATTGATTAATACCAAATCACCCAATGTCAGGTCTCCATCAACTACGCCCTGACTGGCGTAAATCATGATAATGGTCGCGCCAACAGCAATAATAATGCTTTGGCCAAAATTTAACGCGGACATGGACGTTTGACTTTTTACTGCATCATTTTCCCAGGCGTTAAGTGTTGTGTCGTACTGCGCTACTTCATAAGCTTCGTTACCAAAATATTTCACTGTTTCGTAATTTATAAGGCCGTCTATTGCTTGTGAATTCGCTTCCGAATCGAGCTTGTTCATTGAATGCCGAAAATGCATACGCCATTCAGACATTGCAAGGGTAAAGCCAACATATATAATAACAGTCACAAAGATTACGATTAAAAATTTTATCTCGTAATTAATAAAAAGTATAACGGTAACCAGTGCAAATTCAGCAATGGTGGGTAATATGCTAAAGGTCAAATAATTAAGTAAAGTGCTGACGCTGCGTGTTCCGCGGTCAAGATCACGCGAGATAGCGCCAGTTTGTCGTTCCAGGTGAAATCGTAACGCTAACGAGTATAGATGATCTAATAAGCGTGCAGAAAGTCGCCGCATGGCGCGGTAGCGAACGCGAGCAAAAATAGAATCGCGTAGCTCATTAAACAAGGCGCTACCCAAGCGAAGTGCGCCATAGCCCAATAACAACGCGATTGGAAGTACGATTATGTTTTGTTTGCTAATGTCTAATGCGTCTATAATTTCTTTTAGCGCGAGTGGGATACCAACGTTTGCAAATTTAGCCAATATTAAACAGCTTAGTGCAATGATAACTCTGCCGATATAATCTGTCAGGAAAGGCGCAACTGCGCGCAAGTTTTTAAAATCACTGCGATTCCGGTGCGGTGCTTCAGTAAAAGGCGTATTTGGCGACATAAGTTAAGTTATAAGTTATAAGTTTGTATCAGGGGATTGATGTTGTACTCTATCAACCATGCTTTGAGTTTACCAATTTCAGGGTGGTTTGATTTGTAATAAACAGCGTAGATTAATATTAATAAGCCAACAGGGTTTGTAATACCTGGGCTGGCTATTTTCGACTCATTTATGCTATTCATGATCACTATTAAGTCCCCGGGATGTTAAATGTTATTAATGGATACTGGTAGAGCATTTAGGGTTATGCTGGCGGTGCTAGTCATTTCTGTCAGCATTCAGGCCTGTAACCAGCATGTACCTGAGAAAAAGTCAGAAAAAATTGCTGAGCAGCATTTAGTCGAGACAGTCACTATTAAAAAGGACACGCTCAGTCATGTTAGCACGCATACGGGTACGTTACGTGCGAGTCGAACGATAAGGATTTTTAACCGAGAAGAAGGTCAAATCAAACAGATCCCCTTTTATGAAGGCGACATGGTTAACAAGGGGAGCGTACTAGTAGAACTGGACGACCAGTTACTCAGGGCTGAGCTGGGTAAAGCAATAGCGACACATCGACAGGCGGAGCTGGATCTAAAACGGTTGACAGATATGCTTAACAAACAGTTGGTTTCCAATGAAGAAAAAGCCCGTGTGCAAACTGCACTGGAAGTCGCTCAATCTGAAGAAAAAGTATTGGAAACCAGGCTCGCTTTTACCACGATAAAAGCACCATTTTCAGGGATGATCAACGAGCGATTGCTGGAATCAGGTGATATTGTACCACGCCATACGCACTTGCTTAGCTTGTATGACCCTGGTTCACTCGTGACTGAAATTTCAATGTCTGAGCTTATGTTGCCATTTGTAAATCAGGGCGACCAGGTAGAAGTCAAAATCGATGCATTGGGCAATAAAACATTTAGCGGATTGATAAAGTGCATTCATCCGTCACTGGATGAGAGAACCCGACGTAGTCTTGTTGAGGTAAGTATCGATCCTGTTCCGCGTGGTGCGATGATAGGTCAATTTTGCCGTGTTGTATTGAATACTCAGGCGCAAGATTGCCTGGTGGTTCCATTTAGCGCATTGCAACGAGACGGTAAAGGTGAATATTTATTTGTCGTTGAAGAGGGCGAGGTTAAAAAAATAAATGTGCGTAGTGGATTACGTTTAGCTGACAAGGTTGAAATTATTGATGGTGTGGCTGATGGCAGCAAAATTGTCTTAAAAGGTTTTCTTGGTTTGAGAGAGGGTAAAAAAGTAAAAGAAGTTCCGTTACAACAGTCCTTACAGCGTTCTTCGCTAAAAGAAGATAAATGAGTATCGACAGCCAATTGAAATCCGGCGGTATCGCCGTCTGGTCGATACGACACCCAATTGGTGTCGTGATGATAGTTTTGGCAGTTGTAGTGTTAGGTGCTTTTTCTCTAAACTCGCTTGGTATTAATTTACTCCCTCACCTGATTTACCCGGAAGTGCGTGTAAGAATAAATGATCCAGGTGTGCCTGCGCAAATAATGGAAGATCGAGTTACTCGACAGTTGGAAGAGCAACTTCCGCAAGATATAAAAATACAGTCAGTAGGAGATCAAGCCGTATTCGTGCGGCATGCGCTAAAGAATGCGACATCGGCGGCACTAACCGATGCGCTGTTGGCAATGATTGTTGTCTACATTTTTTTAGGTGATATTCGGCGTACATTAATTATCGGCAGCGCTATACCCATTGCCATCATGGTAACGTTTGTATTGATGGCTCTAGGCGGCTTATCCTTGAATATTATGACTTTAGGTGGGTTGGCATTGGGGGTTGGTATGTTGGTAGACAATACCATTGTGATGTTGGAAAACATCTATCGTCACCAAAGAGAAGGCGAATCATTTATAGATGCGCCTGTCAATGCAGCGAGGGAAGTAAACAGCGCTATTGTTGCATCGACATCGACAAATCTGGCGGCTGTGTTGCCATTTTTATTTGTGGGGGGATTGGTAGGTTTGTTATTTAAAGAGCTTATTTTTACAATCTCAGCTGCAATAGTTGCTTCGCTGGTAATTGCACTTACATTGGTTCCCGCATTATCGGCGCGAGTAGGCTCGATTGAGACGCGTCCGTTTCGAGGCTCTTTGTTGTTTCGAACCTTTTTATTTCGAAATGAAATAAGGTCGACGCGCTAATGGCGAAATTACAATCGGCATATGTTCGATTAATTCGTGCACTACTTAAGGTGCCCATGGTTCCCGTAGTCATCTTTATTGTTGGGTTAGGTTTCGCTATACCCACTTTTTTTTCTGATGAAGAAGAAATTTTGCCTAAGGTGGATGAAGGTCAAATTAGTGTCTCACTTACCGCAGATACTGGCGTGAATATCAATAAAATGGACAGGGCTGTGGAACTTGCAGAGGGTGTTATAAGGCAGCAGCCAGAAGTTGAAACTATTTTTTCTACAGTAGGCGGGCGTATTTTTGGTCGTTCACAATATGAGGCGAGTAATGAAAGTTCCATTCGTATTCAATTAGTTCAAAAAACGAAACGCAATGTAACCAGCGATGAATGGATCGAACGGGTGAGCGCATTAATAGAAAAAGAAACGCTGACAGGCGTGCGTGTTCGCATGCGCGCAAGCGGTATACGTGGTGTAAAAATCGGTCGGGGTGACGAAAGGATTAGCTTAAGATTACAAGGGACGGATTTAGCGGTACTGGCTTCGTTAGGGGATAAATTGGCAAAGCAGCTGAAAAAACTGGATGCTATAAGGTGGTCTTCGTACTCAGCGGAAGAGAATAGGCAGGAACTCGCTATCAATGTGGATCGAGCGCGTGCGGCCACATTTGGTTTGTCCGTTGAAGAAATAGGTGATGCACTGCGTTTTGCATTACAGGGTGAGGTTGTCTCCGAGTATATAGAAGGTGACCTCAGTTATGATATCCGACTGCGCCTTCCTCAATCAGATATTTCTAACCCTCAGGACATTGAAGAAATTATTTTGTTTAGTGCTGATAACTCCAGATCCGGTAATGAATCCAGTAATTTTAAATCCCATAATAATGGATCGTCAGTGTCTTTAAGTGATGTGGCTAATGTAGAATTATTACCTTCGCCTGCAACAATATTACGTGATCAACAAAGGCGAATAGTTGAAGTAAATGCGACTATTAAAGATGGTTTTACATTAGGGCTTGTCCATAGTGAAATAGAACAGATAGTGAATGAATTTGCGTTGCCAGTTAGGGTATACGCTCTATGATGGCGGTGCTGGTAAAGTGTTGAAAGAAGGTCGTGATTTAAGTTATGTATTGTTGGGTCTGGCATTATTTCTAGTTTTTGTAGTGATGGCAATACAGTATGAATCTATACGCAATCCGTTTGTCATATTGATCTGTGTACCATTTGCAACGATCGGTGTGGCAATTGGTATTCATATAGTAGACTTGTCTTTATCGATGCCGGTTGGGTATGATTATGTTGGCAGGTATAGTGGTTAACAATTCGATTGTGCTTGTGGAATATATTGAGATTGAACGAGGGCGCGGGAGTAATATCAAAGATGCAATTATCAATGCTGCCCTTGGCATTAGGTTTGGGTGAAGGCTCAGAAATGTTGCAACCATTAGCGGTAACGATTGTTTCGGGATTGACATTTTCGATGGTGGTTAGCCTTGTTTTGGTACCTATCGTATATTTAATATTGTCGAAGCGTTCTCCTGATATTATTCCCGGCGTTGTTGTCTGAGCGGAATCGAGTGAGTTTGGCTTTACCCCGAATAATGTACTTATTTCGGTATAGGGTAATTTCTGCATTTCTCTGTTCCTTTTTCATCCATGTGCAAAGTCGTTTCGCACATCCCTGTGCTCTTAACGACATAAGCACATCCATGTGCAACGTCGTTTCGCACATCCCTGTGCTCCTAACGACATAAGCACATCCATGTGCAAAAACTAAATAAAATATTTTTTTATTCGATATATACTAATTAGAGAGATTTTATTAAGTAAATCGTAGGTGGCTCTAAGTGTCTGAAAAAAAAGAAAAAAATAATCGTGCAATATCGCCTGATCCGCACAGATCGCTTCCGTTGGAAGAAAAAGCATCATCAAGAATATTAGTAGCGGATGATTCGGTTACTATTCGAGCAGGTTTAACCCGCGCGTTGCTTGATGAATTAACCATAGTGGAAGCAGTAAATGGTGAGGACGCCTGGGAAGTGCTATTGAAGGATGAAGATATCGAGTTGGTTATTACCGATCTCGATATGCCGGTTTTGAATGGCTATGATTTTATTAAACGTATTCGGGCTTCGGATATATCCCGTATCACCAATATTCCGGTCATTGTTGTAACGGGTGCCGAAGATCTCAAGGCAAAGCGTCGCGCATTCATCGAAGGTGCGAATGATTTCATCTCGAAAAATTCTGATCCTGTTGAAATAATGGCGCGCGTTAAAGCACATCAAAAGTTGGCGCTGACAATACGGGATCTGGAGGCCAGCAAACTTATACTAAAAAGCCAGGCTGATACAGATGCACTGACCAAATTAACGAATCGCCGTTCATTTTTTTCCAAAGCGAGCGAATGCCTGGATTTAATGCGACGGCACAAAGAACACTTCAGCGTTCTAATGGTGGATATAGATCACTTTAAAATAATTAATGATACCTATGGGCACCAGGCAGGTGACTATATTTTGATAGAAGTATCGAAAATCTTATTAAATAATGTTCGCACGAATGATGTGTTGGCACGAATAGGCGGTGAAGAATTCACTATCGCCTTACCTTATTCCAATCGACTTGCTTCCATTGTGATGGCGGAACGTCTACGTAGCGCAATATCAGCCGCAAAATTTGAATATAGTGGCAAGCAAATATCGGTAACTATTAGTTTAGGTGTTGCGTCGCTGGATAAAGATGATGATGACATTGAAAATGTCGAGGCATTGTTGGCGATAGCAGATAAACGACTTTATACAGCAAAACGTAAAGGTCGAAATCGATTATGTGCTTCTGACGATGGGAAGAAAATTGAGGAGATTGTCGATGAAGATAACGCTTGCCCCAAGCTTGACGAAGCATTAACAATGATAGGACATGGAAATGAAGATGGTATTGTTGAACATTTACACAGTTTGATCAAAAAAACATTACCGTTATTCAAGCTAGGGAATGAAATTGATAAGCCTCTGTTTGATGTACAGTCGATAGAAACGGGTATTAAGGTACTCGAAACCGAAATAAAGCTTGTTAAGGTTGCCGAAGCCGAGCCGGAAAATGAAGTCGAATCTGAAAAATAAACAGAGTTTCTTTAATTTTTATCCAATTCGGTTTTTGCCGGACGTTTTTTGGTTGCACTATCAGATATCAAGGGCTTAACATTTAATATTGGCTCCCAAATTGCTTTGGTTGTTTTTCTTCCCGACATGGATTCAATAATTTTTAATATCATGTCATTTTCATTTTTTTCATCTGCTGTCGGAATTTGCGCAGTGAAATTTTGACCAGCCTTTTTCAATATTGGCAACAGATTAATTCGCCAGACTTCGTTTTCATTAAGGAATTCAAGTATAGTATCTGTGTTTTTGGCCCCGCGTTGTAGTTCAGCACTTGCATACGCGCCATAGACACTTATAGTGCCAATGTCATAAGGTGCAATGTCTTCTTTTGCTATCCATTCCTGTTCAACGCCATAGGCAAAAATATCTTTTGCAGACATTGTTTTTAACATTTTTCCAGAGATCGTGTGGCGCATATTAAGTACCACGAGCTTGTTGTACGCAGACAATGCATTTAATTCTTCCAAGTTGCCTGCTAAAGCCAGTGATCTGAGATGGGCATAGTGTTGAATGGTTTTTTCACTGATTAAATCAGCGGCCTCTTTTCCCAAGTTATTTAGCAAGGCATACTTGTATGCCATGAAGGTTTCCCGTGCCGCTTGTTGATCCAGTGACTTCCATTTGGTCTGTTGTAGCGGCAAAAGACAAGATGCTACTAATAAAGAACTGATAATCAGGACAGTGTGTTGTGATATTCTTCTGTAGTTCATTGTGTTGTGTAGACTTCCATAGTGATAAATAATTACACAATTGTCGCCTTGTTAAGTATGTGTTGAGTATGTGTTAAGTTAAATGCTAAGTAAGTATTTTAATTCCGTTCTGAGTGCCAAGTAATAGAACATCTGCAGGGCGAGCAGCAAATAAGCCATTAGTAACGACGCCGACAATATTGTTGATTTTTTGTTCCAGCTCTACTGGTTGCATGATCTGCAAATTTCGGACATCCAGTATTATATTTCCATTATCTGTTTTATATCCTTCACGATACACCGGTTGACCACCTAGTTTGACTAGTTCTCGTGCCACATAGCTGCGTGCCATTGGAATAACTTCAACTGGCAGCGGAAAATTTCCTAATATGTCAACAAGCTTTGAGTCATCTGCAATACATACAAACTTGTTAGAGGCAGACGCGATTATTTTCTCGCGAGTAAGAGCACCACCACCACCTTTAATCAAATGTAGAAAGCGATTACTTTCATCGGCACCGTCCACATAAACAGAAATTTCATCAACGACATTTAAATCCAAAACCCGAATACCATGCCCTTTTAGTCGATTTGCTGTTGTGATGGAGCTAGCTACTGTACCATCAATTTTTGTTTTTATCTTGGCGAGTTCATCAACAAAATAGTTTGCTGTGCTGCCAGTGCCCACGCCAATAATAGTCCCGGTTTCGACATAGTCGATTGCGGCGATGGCAACATTTCTTTTTAATTCGTCTTGATCCATTTTTTAGTTTGTCTCTTTAGTACTACCCTTAGCCAGATTGTAAAGGCTATTGTAATAAGCCATTTATTTAAATAGGTATTCTATAGGTAGTTTAGTACTTTACTTTATTTTACAAAAAACACTCTTATTTACAATATTAAAGATATTAACAAAAAGTGCTCTAATTACCGCCCCTTAACCTTTAGCTCTCGGTTAGTCGTTAGTCGTCGTCAGTAACCGCTAGTTACGACGCTATAATAAAGGACTTTGAATACAGAGTCTTATTATAGTTCAAATATAGTCAATTTGGTTCAGTACATTTTACGCCAACAAAATGATTATAGAGTTGCTGGCAACGCTGACATTTTCGTCCTAACCTGTTAATTTACAACCATGAAAGATGATTATTTGACGAAAATACTTAATGCCCGAGTTTATGAAGTTGCCCGCGAGACCCCGCTGGATGACGTGACGAACCTTTCCAGGCGGTTTAATAACCATATTTCGTTAAAACGTGAAGATTTGCAGCCGGTTTTTTCCTTCAAATGCCGCGGCGCCTATAACAAAATTGCTCATTTATCTCAAAGTGCGCAGCAAAAGGGCGTAATTACCGCTTCTGCAGGAAATCACGCGCAAGGTGTTGCATTAGCCGCCGAAAAGCTGGGCATTCATGCGCTGATTGTCATGCCAAAGACCACGCCACGTATTAAGGTTGAGTCGGTCGTAAGTTATGGTGCCCAGATCGATTTGGTCGGAAATACCTATGACGAAGCGTATCAGCACGCCTGCAAGTTGGCCCTGGAGAATGGGATGACTTATGTCCACCCATATGATGATAAAGAAGTGATCGCTGGACAAGGCACTATCGCAGTTGAGATTCTGCGCCAGCATTCGGGCGATATTTACGCGATATTTATACCTGTCGGTGGTGGTGGTTTGATCGCGGGAATGGCGGTCTACATTAAGCAATTGCATCCCGAGATAAAAGTCATCGGTGTTGAGCCAGACGACGCAGCTTGTCTTTATCGCGCATTGGAAGCGGGTGAGCGTGTTATTCTGGACCAAGTGGGTATTTTTGCTGATGGTGTGGCCGTCCAACAAGTGGGTGAAGAACCCTTTCGAATAGCGAAAGAGCATGTCGATGAAGTCATTTTAGTCAATACAGACGAAATTTGCGCAGCGATAAAAGATATTTTTGACGACACACGCTCGGTGGCGGAGCCAGCGGGTGCGCTTGCGGTCGCAGGGCTCAAAAAGTATGTAGAGCGGGAAAAAATTAAAGATAAAAATTTGGTCGCTATCGATAGCGGCGCGAATATGAACTTTGATCGTTTGCGTCACGTTGCCGAACGGGCGGAATTGGGAGAACAACGTGAGGCAATAATTGCGGTAACAATTCCTGAACGTCCGGGCAGTTTCAGGGATTTTTGTGAAATTGTCGGACAACGCGGTATCACTGAGTTCAATTATCGATACTCTGATTCGCAAAGTGCACATGTGTTCGTTGGTGTGCAACTCGAAAAAGGCGAGCAGGAAAAAAATGAGCTTGTTGAAAAATTAAAAAAACAAAACTATCCAGCTATCGATATGACGGACAACGAAATGGCGAAAACTCATGTTCGTTATATGGTGGGTGGTCATGCACAAAAATTGGAAAATGAATGTTTATATCGATTTGAATTTCCGGAACGACCAGGTGCTTTGTTGCGATTTCTAAACAAAATGGGTCATCGTTGGAACATCAGTTTATTTCATTATCGAAATCAGGGCGCCGCCTATGGCCGCATATTGATTGGCGTACAAGTGCCTGACGAAGAGAAACAAAATTTCGACGTGTTTTTACATGAATTAGGATACGCGTATTGGGATGAATCAGATAATCCTGCATACAAATTGTTTCTTGGTGTCACGTAGTTGCAAAAAATCAATTCATCGCAAAGACGTAATGGTCGCAAAGAATGTAATTAATAAAACTTTGCGTCCTTTGCGGGGGGTGAATATCTTACTTTATTCCAGTCCGAGGATGAAATTCCACTCTTTTTTCGTCACCGGCATTATGGACAAGCGATTACCTTTTCTGACTAAAGGGAATTCGTTCAATTCCTTAAGCGGTTTTAGTTCTGTTAACGAAATTGTGCGTTTTAACTCGCGTATAAATTTAACATCTACCATATACCATCGTGGGTTTTCTTGTGTGCTCTTAGGATCGTGGTAAGGGCTTTTAGGATCTTGCGCTGTGTAGTCCGGGTAGGCTTCTTTGGTAATCGTTGCGACACCAACAATGCCGGGTATTTTACAGTTAGAATGATAAAAAAAAGCAAGATCACCTTTTTTCATGTCATTCATCATGAAGTTACGTGCTTGATAATTGCGTACGCCATCCCAGTGTTCAGTTTTATTGGGCATGTTTTTTAGATCGGTAATGCTGAATGTATCTGGTTCAGATTTGAAAAGCCAATAATTCATTTTTTCCCCTACTTTATTTTGGTCAGAACGTATTGGTCAGAATGCCATGCTATCAATCATTTAAATAATGTCGTATTTTTTTATTTCGGTTAATACCCCATGCAACGGAATGTCCCATGAGTCTGTTTTTATTGAGTCAACTTGCTGGAATTCATATGCTACGCCATATAGTTTTGGTTTTAACCAGATTTCACGTTTGTCCAGAAAAGCTAATGTTCTGTCATAGAAGCCGCCGCCCATGCCCAAGCGGTTACCGGATCTATCGAATGCAACGAGAGGGATCAAAATGAGATCCAGATTATGTGCATTCGATGCGTTTCGTGGAGAAATAGTGGGTTCGAGTATGCCAAATTTGTTTTTTTTCAGTTGCGAATCGTTATTGTATTGAGCAAATAGTAATTGCTTTCGATTTAAACGGTTTAGTACCGGGACGTAACATGTTTTATTCATCTCCCAGATACGCTGGATAACGTAATTTAAATTCAGTTCGCCATCATGGGGTAAATAGCACGCAATTCTCTTACTTGTTTTAAATAGTGACGTTTGTAAAAGATGTTGTGTGAATTGAGTCGCAAGATAGTTGCTCATGCGGTTGTTTAGGTTTTGTCGCCTTTGACGCATTTTTTTTCGGATTTGGATCTTTGTTGCCATTTTAGTTAATTACCGAAGTCACTAGATTTTACCAGGGGTTCCTTAAGCGCAAGTCGGCGCAAGATATGAATGAAGAAGGAGGCTAAAGAAAGGTGATAATTATTTATTCTAATAAATAAGTTCTAACAGGCAATGCTGAAAAAGATATAACAAAAAGGGCGTCCCCGCATGTGCCGTGGTGGCGTCAACCCTTGAACCCTTAGGCTCAGGTGGGAGCAAATGTTTATGTATTAGGCTTTCCGCGTAAGCAGACATGCACACAACATAAACTTAATGATCCCGGGGTCGCAATTATCGGCTCAAGAATATATCAGCCCACTCACAAACACCGCAGGTACGCGTAACTTAAAACTCTTTTTATAAGCAACAATTCTTATAAACAACAACTATAAACAACAAATTAGGTACAAACACTTTTTATTTTTCATTCTTACAAATAAAATTTACATAATAAGTCTTATTACTTACTGGTCTTGCTGCTTATTAACAGTATCAACATAGCACGCTTTGATCAAATCTATATGCCAGTAACTCATATGTCAGTGGCTATAGTTATAGTATCGGTAGATATAGTCGATGCTTGATTGTTTTTTTATACAAGTTGTAAAAATATACTGCCTGAAACTATAGTTATATGATACTCAATAATGAAATGTCTACAAGCGATTTGTTGGTTTTTTAACGCCAAATAATGAATAAGCATAAGTTAATATGATTGTAAGTAATCTGTGAAGTATGCTGATTTTCGGTAGATTAATTAGCCGCGTGGTTGGGGTAGCAATAGGAATCCACTACGCTTAATCAGAGTTTATTTTAATGGGGATATTATAATGTGTAAAAATAAAGGGTTAAGAATGTGATTGGTGATCTATAATTCAAGCTGTTTGTTTTTGCATAATGCGGTTTCTACCTTTTCTTGTATGCTTTTGATGCGTAAATCGAATTCACTACCACCTTGTTCTTTTTTTGAGGATGTCTCAATCAATTCGTGTGCTATATTCAATGCAGCAATCACGGCGATACGATCTGCGCCAATGACTCTGCGGCTGTCACGAATTTCCCGCATTTTTTTATCGAGCAGACGCGCTGACTCAACGAGGCCGTCGCGCTCTTCATTTGGACAGGAAACGCAAAATTCTTTATCCATAATACGTACAGTGACAGGTATAGCATCATTGTTCATTGTTCGCTCTCCAATGATTTGAGTCGGTCAATCATTGCTTCAACACGTATCCGCGCTAATTCAGTTTTTTCAATTAAAGTCGCACGTTCTGTAACCAGAGACTCCTGACGCTCACGTAACAAATGATTTTCACCTTTAAGTTCATCGCAAATCTTTATTAGCTCGTCAACTTGTTTCTCGAGTTTATTGAGGTCAGACTCGGTTTTAGCATTTTTCTTATCGTTATCCATCATTGCAAATATAGAGCGGACAGCAGGCAGGGTCAACGACTAGATTATATTTCATGAATAATTGCTGTACAATATTGGGGTTTTTACAAAATCTTGTGGTCGGCGAACTTTTGTCGATCTTTTTGCCATAAAACAAGGGTTAAGATAAATGCAATTTGATTACGTCAGTGTTACGGAGGTGCTTTTCCGTATTGGGCCTGGTAACGAAGCATCTGAGTGTCACGGTGTATTATGTGGATTACTTTGTGCTAAAGGTGGAGGCGCCGCGGGACTGTGGGTGAATCATATTATGTCTCAGATAAATGAGGCAAATGAGGTGCCGCCCGGCGAGCTAGAGACGTTATTAAACCCTATTATTCTAGAGTCACAGCGCCAATTAACAAGTGTAGAGTGTGATTTTCAGCCAATTTTACCTGAAGACACCGCGAGCGTAGCAGAAAAAACGGTTGCATTAGCGCAATGGGCACAAGGGTTTCTTGTGGGAATGAGTTTTGGTGGAATAAAAGATCTCAAGGAATTACCAGCAGATTCTATGGAGATTTTGATAGATTTCACGAAAATAGCTCAGGCTGGAAAATACGATATCGAAGGCACAGAGGAAGAGGATGCCGCATTTACAGAAATATCAGAATATTTGCGTGCTGGTGTGCTTCTTGTCTATCAGGAGCTAAATTCACCCTCTGTCACGCACCCCGTCGATAAGTCGCGATTGCATTGATCGTTGCGTTGCTTCTGTGGTTGCCGTAAATTTATGCTAGTCTGCGAATTAAAAAGTAAACCAACCTTGGCGTTAGCTATCTAATTTCTGGCATAATCTGAGCATGGAAGAAAAAGAGTTTTCCCGTCGGCGCAAGCGCTTAATGCAAATGATGGGTGAGGGCGATGTTGCCATCCTGCCAACTGCAACGATTAAAATACGTAATCGAGATGTTGAGTATCCCTATCGTGCAGATAGTGATTTCTATTATCTGACTGGATTTGCAGAACCAGAAGCGGTCGCGGTGATTACACCTGGCCGTAAACACGCTCAATACATTCTCTTTTGTCGCGAAAAGGACCAGGAGATGGAAATCTGGCATGGCCGACGAGCTGGTCTGGAAGGGGCTTGCGCAGAATACGGTGCCCGCGATGCGTATCCCATTGGTGATATTGACGACATCTTGCCGGGCTTACTGGAGAATTGTGGGCGTGTATTTTACACCATGGGTTGCGATGCGCAATTCGATCAAAAGGTAATCGGCTGGGTAAATCAGTTGCGTGACAAAGTGCGCTTAGGTGTTCATGCGCCGGGTGAGTTTGTCACATTGGACCATCTTCTTCATGATATGCGCCTGTATAAAAGTAGAAGCGAAATAAAGGCTATGCGCAAGGCGGCGAAAATATCTGTCGAAGCACATAAACGCGCGATGCGTATATGCGAGCCGGGTATGATGGAATACGAACTCGAAGCGGAATTAATACATGGCTTTAAAAAACACGGTTGTGTTCCCGCCTATACTTCAATTGTTGGTGGTGGCGAAAATGGTTGCATTCTTCACTATGTCGAAAATAATGCGGAGCTAAAGAACAAGGAACTTGTATTAATTGATGCCGGTGCAGAGTTTGATAGTTATGCTTCTGACATCACCTGTACATTTCCTGTAAATGGCCGTTTTACCGCCGCACAAAAGGCATTGTATGAATTAGTGTTGGCGGCGCAACATGCTGCATTTAAAAAAATTGCGCCGGGTCACCATTGGAATGATCCACACACAGCCGCGATTAAAGTGTTGACCAAAGGATTGGTAAAATTGGGAATACTCAAAGGACAGCCTGCTCAGTTGATAAAGGATCAGGCGTATCGCCGCTTCTATATGCATCGTACAGGTCATTGGCTTGGCATGGATGTACACGACGTGGGTGATTATAAGGTTGGAGATCAATGGCGCGTGTTAGAGCCGGGCATGTTATTAACTGTTGAGCCCGGTATTTATATTCCTGCTGGCAGCAAAGGCGTCGCAAAAAAATGGTGGGATATCGGTATACGTATAGAAGATGATGTGTTGGTCACACAGGACGGGCACGATGTGTTAACAAAAGACTTACCCAGAACCGTCGACGAAATTGAATCATATATGGCGAGCCACTAATTTTGCGAGAATCCATGCGAAACAACCCCAAGCGAAACCCATGCGAGACATTGAAAGATGCCTGAAAAGCTAGATAATGTCGATTTTGATGTATTAGTTATTGGTGGTGGCCTGATTGGCGCCAGTTTCGCCTGTGCAATGGCTGACCAGAATATGCGTATCGGTGTGGTTGAGGCTATACCTTTTAAATCAGCATCACAGCCCAGTTTTGACGATCGTTCGATTGCACTTTCGTTGGGTTCTAAACGAATTTTCGATGCAATTAATATCTGGCCATTGATACAACATGTTGCGACACCCATTAACAAGATTCACGTTTCCGATCGTGGGCATTTTGGTGTGACGCGTCTGGATTGTACTGAGCAGGGAGTGGAAGCGCTAGGCTATGTCGTGATGAGTCGCGCTATGGGACACGCTCTCGGGGAGTACATGTCTTGCAGTTCGAATATTGAATTGATTTGTCCTGCCCAGGTTGTTGATATCAGTTTACCCCAGCCGTTTTCGCAGCAGCAAGACGGGGAAATGGCGCAAGTGACAGTCATGCATCAAAGCAGTACAAGAAAAATATCAGCGCGATTGATTGTCGCGGCTGATGGTAGAGATTCTTTGGTTCGTCAATCTTTGGGAATTAAGACAACAGATTGGGATTACCAGCAAACTGCAGTGATTGCGAATATTACTTCGCAACGATCACATCACAATGTGGCATACGAGCGTTTCACCAGTAGCGGGCCAATTGCTGTGTTGCCATTATCTGAGGGGCGATCATCAATAGTCTGGACACGTGCAAATACGGATGTGGAAGGCACAATGTCGTTGGATAACAAAACCTTTATTGATGTTTTTCAGAAATTATTTGGCCAACGGTTGGGCCAACTACTCCATGTTGGAGTGCGTCATGCTTACCCCTTGCGTCTAGTGCATGCGCGCGAGCAGGTGAGGCTGCGATTTGCACTGATAGGCAATGCTGCACATTCTTTGCATCCCGTTGCTGGCCAGGGGTTTAATTTAGGGTTACGTGATGTGGCTACTTTGGCGGAAGTTATTAATGATGCACAATGTGCAAACTATGATATTGGGCAGCTAGATAATTTAAATAGATATGCTGCCTGGCGTAAGCGTGATCATTTGTGCGTCGTCGCAATTACTGATGGATTGGTTAGATTATTTTCGACTGATTTTTTACCCTTTACGGTCGCGCGTAATGTTGGATTAATCGCATCGGACTTGCTACCGCCTTTTAAGCGTTTGGTTTCCCGCCAGGCAATGGGCCTCACCGGAAAATTGCCGCGAATAGCACGTGGTCTAAATCTGTGAGTACATCTAACAATACATCAACAGGGTCTTCTACAGAACAATACGATGTCATCGTTGTGGGTGGCGGTATGGTTGGTGCAAGCTTTGCTTGTTCTTTAGCAAAATTATCGAAAAACAGCAAGCAACTGAAAATTGCCGTTGTGGAAGCCGCGCCGACGCCGACTTGGTCGAAACAAAACTATGATTTAATAGACCACGATTTAAGAGTAAGCGCTATTACGCGTGCGTCTGAATGTTTTTTGCGTAACATTGGTGTGTGGGATCGCATACAACAGCGGCGCATCAGCCCTTTTCGGGAAATGCATGTCTGGGATAGTACTGGCAATGGAGTGATTCATTTTGACAGCGCACAAATCGGCGAAGCCAATATGGGTCATATTGTTGAAAACAGTGTAATACTATTATCTATCTTAGACCGCCTCAATGAATTTGATAATGTAGATTATATCAGCCCGGTTAAGGTTAGCACGATAAACATAGATGATGAGCAAGTATCAATGACGTTGGCTGATGGGCAATGCTTGCACGCGAATTTACTTGTAGGTGCTGATGGTAGCCACTCCTGGGTTAGAGAACAGGCAAATATAAAAGTAAAAGGATGGGATTATCAGCAAAAAGCGCTGGTGGCCACAGTAAAAACGTCAATAAACCATAATGAAACCGCATGGCAGCGTTTTTTGCCAGACGGGCCATTGGCATTTTTACCTTTATCCGATGGTTTTTGTTCAATCGTGTGGAGCGCAACAACTCAGCGAGCTGAGCAGCTGTTAGCGTTAGATGATGAACAGTTTATTTCAGAACTCGAATCTACATTTGACAGGAGGCTGGGCAGTATAGACTTTGTTTCAACGCGTGCGGCGTATCCGTTGAAGCTGCAATATGCCACCAGTTATGTGAGTTCACGACTGGCATTAATAGGTGATGCAGCCCATACGGTTCATCCTCTTGCCGGTCAGGGAGTGAATCTCGGATTTATGGATGCGGCAACCTTATCAGAAGTATTAGGTAAAACAATTGATAATACTAAGTCTGGTTATTCTGATATCGGAGCGTATGCAGTGCTAAGAAAGTACGAGCGTTGGCGAAAATCAGATAATTTAGCAACGCTTGCTGTAATGGATGTGTTTAAAAAATTATTTGGCAATAATTTGCCTTTTGTTCGTTGGATTAGAAATGCGGGTTTGACTATGACACATAAGACAGAACCGGTAAAAAACATTATCATGCGCCATACGATGGGTTTGACCGGTGATTTGCCAACGCTGGCGAAGCCGGTCTATCTGTCGGGAAGTGCGATTCAAGAAAAACACGTTTCCGGGGTTGCTTGAATTTGAGTTAGTGAAACATAAGTTATTGAAACATAAGTTATTGAAACTGATTTATTGAAAACATAAGTTACGCAGCAATTTTAGTTACCGAAACGGCTACTGGAACAAAAAGTGAAGATATCAAGTGAAAATATTTTGTATCAAAAATTCGAAGTCACAATAAGTTTGTTCAGCAAGTTTGCATTCGTTTTTGTTGTGATTTTGTTGTCTGCGTGTGCTGTCGCCCCCGCAAAAAAGCAACCGCCACCTTTCTGGCCAAAACCACCTGACCCGCCGCGCTTTATATACGAAACATCGCTACGGTCTGAATCAAGTGTTATTCGCCCTACGCCGGGGGAGAAATTTAGGCAAATTGTTTCTGGCGTGGATAAGAAAAAGTTAATTGCTTACGAAAAACCCCTTGATATTGCGGCACGAAATGGTCGTGTGGTTGTATCCGATACCATGGTGAATTCCCTGGTAATGTTTGATTTAGTCAACAACCGTTTGCTTCGTATCGGGCACCTGAAATATGGGCGATTAATTGATCCTTATGGTGTGGCAATGGATTATTTATTGAATATCTACGTTGCAGATGCGGGAGCCAGAACAATAAAAATTTACGATGACGTGGGCTATTTTCTAGGTAGCGTAGGTGATTCAACGTCGTTAGAGAAGCCCATTGATGTGGCCGTTAACCCAACCGGTGATCGAATTTATGTGGTTGATTCAGGCGGTGTTGCAAGTATGGCTCACCGGGTTGTTGTGTTTGACCGCGAAGGAAAGGTTCTTAAGACGATTGGTACACGTGGAGGAAATGACGGCAATTTCAATTTGCCAAGATCAGCGGCGGTCGCGCCTGATGGTACTTTATATGTGTTAGATGCGGGCAATTTTAGAGTGCAAGCGTTCGACCGTGATGGAAACTTTTTACGTAAGTGGGGGAAAGTTGGCAGGAACATCGGTGATTTTGCGCGACCACGTGGTATTGCGGTTGACGATGATGGAAATGTTTATGTCACTGATGCCGGATATCGGAATTTTCAAATATTTAATCCGCAGGGGCAACTGTTAATGTGGATTGGTGGTCCGGATATGAATGACAAGCCTGGACAATATGCCATGCCAGCAGGCATCGCTGTTGACGAAACGAATCGTATCTATGTGGTTGATCAGCTTCATAAAAAAATAGAAGTAATACGTCGGGTAACGGATGATGAAAGTAAACGTATACTACTTGATTATGAAAAGTCAGAAGCAGCGAGAATAGATAAAATATTGCCTGCCCGAGCCAGCGATAAAGCCACCAGTGAAGCTGAGCCGCCGAAAGAAATAAAATCGGAGAGTCCGGCTGCCGTACAAAAAACGCCTGCCAAGGTTGACGATAAAGCGAAAAACGAACGACCAAAAGAAATCAATCCAGGCGATTCGGCTAAAAAACCAATATCGCCTGCCCCAGCCAGCGATAAAGCCGCCGATGAAGTTGGGCCGTCGAAAAAAATAAAATCAGAGGAAGAACCGGCTGCCGTACAAAAAACGCCTGCCAAGGTCGACGATAAAGCGAAAAACGAACGACCAAAAGAAATCAATCCAGGCAATTCGGTTAAAAAACCAATACCGCCTGCCCCAGCCAGCGATAAAGCCGCCGATGAAGTTGGGCCGCCGAAAGAAATAAAGTCAGAGGATCCGGCTGCTGTACAAAAAACGCCTGACAAAATTATTAATAAAGCGACAAGTGAACAGCCGGAAGAATTAGATGATAATTGAGTGTTTATTTTATGTGAGTGGACATAAATAATGTAGGTCCGACAACGCTACATTAAGTAAAAATTATATAGTATTCGATGCACGCACATGAATTTAAAATACATGCCGAATTAGAAGACCATCACTGGTGGTTTAAAGCCAGGCGCAATGTTATTTTAACCTTGCTTTTACGATTTTCATCAAAAGGTGTGAGACATATCGTAGAAATAGGTTGTGGCACAGGTGGCAATCTCAGGCTTTTAGGGGAGTATGCTGATAAAGTCACAGGGGTTGATGTTTCCAGCGATGCGATTGAATACGCAAAGGAACGAGTAAATGGCGATATGTTGTTGGGTGATTATCACGTATTGAAAGATAAGTGGCACGATGTTGATGTAGTATTACTCGCTGATGTGCTGGAACATATCGAAGATGATACTGGTTTTTTAGGCGATATAATTGAATCATTAAAACCGGGTACGTTAATTATTATTACTGTACCCGCCCACAAGATATTATGGAGCAATCATGATGTTGCCTTAGGGCATAAGCGTCGTTATCAAGCCAATACACTTAATAATTTGTGGGAAAACAAGCCGGTAGAGGAATTATTTTTCTCGCCGTTTAATTTTATATTGTCTCCATTGGTTTTTTTAAACAGATTTTTGCAATCGAAAGATAAAAATACGCAGCAAAGCGATCTGGAAGAACATTCCGTTATTGTTAACGCTCTGTTGTACTTCTTGTTTAATCTGGAAAGCAGGTGGATGCGATATTTTTCGCTACCCTGGGGTTGCAGTTATGCAGTGGCGCTAAAAAAAATATAACCCACTGTTTATGGAACATATGTTCTATAAAACATAAAGAATAGAACTGTATATGACATGTGAAATATCAATAATAATACCTGCATTGGATGAAGAGGAAAACATTGATCTGGTGTTTTCGCGCATTAAGGATACGATGGATAAAGCATGCATTACATTCGAACTCATTTTTATTGATGATGGATCAACCGACAAAACGCTGGAAAAAATTAAGGGCCTGGCTGCAAACAATACAAATATTCGTTATACCAGTTTTAGTCGCAACTTTGGCCACGAAGCGGCGTCCAGTTGTGGGTTTAAAATGGTTAACGGCAAGGCTGCCGTACTTATCGATGCGGATTTACAGGATCCGCCTGAGGTAATACCGCAGCTTTATAAAAAATGGAAAGAGGGTTACGACGTCGTTTACGGGCGTCGCAGCCGTCGGTGGAATGAAACAATATTAAAAAAATTATCTTCCTATCTTTTTTATCGTGTCCTGCGTATTTTTACCAGTGTACCGATCCCGTTGGATGTAGGTGATTTTCGTCTGGTGGATCATAAGGTAGTTAGTTTGTTTAATGCGTTGCCGGAACGTAACCGTTTTGTTCGTGGTATGTTTTCCTGGATAGGTTTTAAACAAACTGCGATCGAGTATGAGCGCTCGGCGCGAAATAAAGGCAAGACAAAATACAGTTATTTCAAGCTGGCTTTGTTGTCGATTGATGCTTTGGTGAGTTTTAGTCTCGTGCCATTGCGTGTCTGCATTGCTTTTGGTTTAATCATCACGGTTTTAAGTTTTTGCATAACCATTGTGATAGCGCTGCAGCGCTTGGTATGGGATCTAAATATTCCAGGTTACGCATTAATGACTTCAGGTATGTTTTTTCTCGGCGGTGTACAGCTCATTTTTTTGGGCGTGCTCGGCGAATATATCGGTAAAATTTATAAACAAGTCCAAGGTAGGCCATTATTTGTGGTAGGTGAAAGCAGTGATGGTCCTGCAGCTAGCTCTACAACTAACTCTATAACAACAGTCGATTAATTAGTCGCGCTGAAAAACACAAGATTGGCCAGCATGTTTGTTTGCTTATTTTTCAACGGCTGTTTTGGCAAATATTATGCAAAGACATGTACTTATTTCCAACGAATTTTTATATAAGATGTATTCCACGCACCAAAACACGCGCTTAAAAAAATCACAATTAGTGCGCAATACACCCTTTACCTTTTTAGATTCAAAGCTTCTCTCTGATAATAAGCTGCCTTATTCATATCTCCCAAACTTCTATATAGAATCGAAAGATTATACGCTGCTTCATAATTATTCTTGTCTGCTTGAAACGCCTTTTCATAAAATGAACGCGTTGCCTGATAGTCTTTTCGGGACCAGGCATTATTCCCCAGGCCAACCAATACGGTAGACCGATTGGGCGCGAGATTATAGGCTTTGGTATAAAACGTTGTACTTTGCTCTACGTTTCCTTTAAGTCCGTAAATCAAACCAATATTTTCAAATGCGTTTACCTTGTCTAGTGTGTCACCCAGTTCGCTCGCTTTTAAGTAATACTCAATTGCTTTTTGGTCTTGTTTGTTTCGTCGAAAATAGGTTGCCAGACCCGACACCGGACCAGCTTGCAAGGGTGTTACCGCCATTGCATGGCTATAAAATACAAATTCATTCTGCCAGATACGATTTGCATAAATAGTTAAAATAGAAAAAACGAGCAAGATACCGCTGCAGCTGATGACTGTTGCTTTCTTATATCGAACAAAAAGAGATTCAATCAAATAGGGCAACATGAATGATAATCCGGCGGAGGGTAAATACAAATAGCGGATCGAGAAATTCGGTTCTGCATGAAAGGCCAAAGATAGGGAAGGGAGCAGTATTAAGCCGATCCAACATACAGAAAAAAGAACAATCTTGTCTTTGAATTGCCTTTTAGCGACAAAAAAGACTAACGTCGCCAACACAGTAAGTGTGAAAATTGCTCCCCATATTTGTAAAATTCCGTTTTCCGGTACAGCATAATAATAGTTAAGCGGCCAGGGTATAAAGAGTAACTTTATATACTCGCCAACAAATGAAAAAAGATGGAAAACCCCTGTCATTGAAAAATCAGACAACGCAATCGTTGACCCTAGGATTATTTTTCTGACAATAAAATAAATTATCAATACTATGAAAAATAGACCGATGTGGGTAAGGCTGGGTTTGTGATTCACTCCCTGTCCTTGCTCTTGTCCGAGGAAGGTTGCATAAGCGATCATCACGAAAGGCAGCATCACTGCGTTTTCTTTTGATAATAGTGCTAACACAAAAAACACCAGTGACAATATCAAGAATATGCGATTTGGTGTTGCACGAAACTTCAAATATAATAGAAAAGAACTCAATACAAAGCAGGAGACCAATGGGTCAGTTATACCGGCAATCCAGCTTACAGATTCTGCGTGTATAGGATGTAACGCAAAAAATAAACTGGCAAAAAGGGCAAGCAAGCGTGATTTGGTTTTGCTAAGACGAATTATTAAAAAAAAGACTAAAACAGTATTAATAAAATGTAGCGTAAGATTGAGCGCGTGAAAGCCAAAAGGCGAGTTACCAAATAGTTGTTTGCCAATATATAGCGTAAGCAAAAAAACGGGTCGGTAAAGAAAAGTATCCTGTTCACTGCCTATGTCTGTATTTTTCCATACCCCACCTGAAAAATAATCAGAAATATACTGTGCACTGTCCAGTTTCGGATTTTCGGCTATGACCGGCCAATCATCCATAACAAATTCACCGGATAAGC
>JAADIM010000031.1 GCA_013151345.1 Gammaproteobacteria bacterium | reverse complement strand
ATACTGGCTGGGGAACCAGGATTCGAACCTGGATTGACGGTGTCAGAGACCGCAGTCCTACCGTTGGACGATTCCCCAGTTGTTAGTGCCTTGTTTTAAAAAATTGGCGTAAGAAAGTTTTGACACAAAAAAGCCCGAAACTCAAGGCGAGTTCGGGCATTCTTAAAAAATCGATAGCCTGAAAATTAACGTTTCGAGTACTGCGGTCTCTTACGTGCTTTGTGAAGTCCAATTTTCTTGCGTTCTACTTCACGAGCATCACGTGTAACAAACCCTGCCTTACGCAGAGCTGGTCTCAGTGCCTCATCGTGCTTCAGTAACGCTCGGGTAATACCGTGTCGAATCGCGCCAGCCTGACCGGTGTTACCGCCGCCGCGCACATTGACCTTTATATCGAACTGGGTTTCCAAATTCGCGGTTACTAGTGGCTGTCTAACCAACATGCGCGACGTTTCCCGCCCAAAATAATCTTCAATAGTCTTTTTGTTGATGGTGATAGCACCAGTGCCTCCCGTAGACAGGATAACTCGTGCTGTTGAGCTTTTACGACGACCAGTAGCATTATAATTTGTATTTGGCATAAAAAATTCCGTTATTTATCTGTCAATAAGTGTCTAAGCCCATTGCTTAGAGCGCTAAGAGCATCGGTAAAAAAGTAAGCGCTAGAGATCAAGAACTTTAGGTTGCTGCGCTGTATGCAAATGATCAGTACCCGCATAGACTTTCAATTTCTTAAACATTTCCCGGCCCAGCGGGTTTTTCGGCAACATGCCTTTGACCGCTTTTTCGATTATCTGAGTAGGCGCCTTGATCATCTGATCTTTATATTTAATTGACTTTATGCCGCCTGGATAACCCGTGTGATGATAATAGGTTTTGTCTTCTTCTTTTCTACCGGTCACTTTAATCTTTTCAGCGTTGATAATCACAATATAATCGCCGGTATCCATATGAGGCGTATATTCAGCTTTATGCTTACCTCGCAAGCGTCTGGCAACCTCAGTAGCCAGTCTGCCCAGAACTTTATCTTTTGCATCAATGAGATACCAATCTCGCTTGATGTCTGAAGGTGTGGCGCTGAAGGTCTTCGTGCCTATGTTCATACCGTCTGAAACTCCGTTTGATCATCGTACTAAAGGGTCGGAAATACTACGGACAGGTATGCTTTGTGTCAATAGTTAAGTCATTAGGTTTGGGTGTTTTTTACAGATATCTCATAATCTTAGGCTATTTAGAGGCGTTATAGTAATGCAAATCCCGAAGGCCATGCGCTGGTAGTGTAAGCGCTTGATTTTTCTTATAGTAAATGTTGCTCGGTGTTTTTATTGGGTTGTGGCTTGGAGACAGTCTCTCCGCACATCCGTGTGCTCCCGAGACAGTCGTTATCGTTCTTGCTCGGTGTTTTTTATTAACTTTCGTGGCTTGGAGACAGTCTCTCCGCACATCCGTGTGCTCCCGAGACAGTCGTTATCGTTCTTGTGAGACAGTCGTTATCGTTCTTGTTCGGTGTTTTTTATTAACTTTCGTGGCTTGGAGACAGTCTCTCCGCACATCCATGTGCTCCCGAGACATAAGCACGTCCCTGTGCAAAAAAAAACGCGGCACCAGGGGAGGAAGGCCGCGTAATCACTGCATGAAGAGGTACAATCAATCAATCTACAGGAATGTAGATAAACTGAATATATGAATATTAGACTATTCTTATTTTATTAGCAAGCTTTTTTTAGGACCGTTTATATATAAAAATCAGTAGTTTAAAAGTAAACCGAAGAATTATATCTGGAGATCTTTTACTACACGGCCATTTATCAAGTGCTCTTGGATAATATGCTCTATATCGTTTTTATTCTTATAGCTATACCAAACACCGTCCGGGTACACCACAATAACCGGCCCTTCTGCGCAACGATTCATACAGCCCGCTATATTCACCCGTACGCCACCCTGTTTAGCCAACTTTAATTCTTTGGTACGTGCCTTGGCATAATCGCGCATACTTCGGGCATCTGCGTTCTGGCAACAGGCTCGCCCATCATCGCGCTTGTTGGTACAAAAAAAGATATGATATTTGTAGTACATAGCAATAATAGAGGTTAAAAACAGAGCAAAAATTAAAAAAATGATAAATAAAACCGACACATTACACCAAAACAGAAATCTAACAACAACATTAAAGTTATGGGTCGCGAATACCCGCAATGAATAACAATATGGACTCAGAGCAAAACGCTAAAATTGAGCAATATACAGATCGATGTGTTAAATGCGGTATGTGCTTACAGAGCTGCCCTACTTATCAGAAAACGTTGAATGAAGGTGAATCGCCCCGCGGGCGAATTTCGCTAATACAAGCGATGTTAAGTGGTGAACTAAAAAACACTTCAAAACTACTCTCACATTTGGATAGTTGTTTAAAATGCCGTGCATGTGAAGACGTTTGTCCATCCGATGTGCCTTATGGCGCGATCATCGACGCCGCGCATGATCACATTGAATCAAATTATAAACGCGGTTTGCGTTATCGAATATTCAGACGAATAGGATTGGACCTAGTAAAAAGTCCCGCATTGCTTTCTGCATTCTACTCAATAGTACGCTTATACCAGCGCAGCGGACTTCATTGGTTGGCTTCACGCAGCATTTTCGTTATCAATACCCGATTTGCGCAACTTAATATTGCATTACCCACAATTTCAAAAAAAGTTACCTGGCAAACATATTATCCGCCTAAAAACACACATCGCGGCGATGTCGCGCTTTTTATTGGCTGTATTGCCAATACATTGGATCTAAATACGCTGCAATCTAGCGTGAGTGTAATAACTAAATTAGGGTATGGCGTTCATGTGCCGCAAAACCAGGTATGTTGTGGCGCCCTCCATCAACATAATGGTGCGAAGAAACAAGCATTTGCTTTAATAAAGAAAAATTATCAGGTATTCGGTCAGTTGAAGATCGATGCAATTATTACTACTGCGAGTGGTTGTGGAACAGTGTTAGCCGAAGGTTCAACCGAAAATGCCCAGTTGGCTGACGGCTCTCAGTTGGCTGACGGCTCTCAGTTGGCTGACGGCTCTCAATCCGCTGATGGCTCTCAAAAACAACAACAAGATATTAACGATATTTCGCTAAAGATAATTGATATCAGTACATTTTTGTCAGGTATAAGCTGGCCTAAAAACATTAGCCTGCGACCTCTGAAAAAAAATGTCGCGGTACATGACCCCTGTAGCTTGCGTCGAGTTTGGCGTCAACATGACAAACCCTACACAATGCTGGAAAAAATCCCGGAGATTAACCTAGTATCACTATCGCATAACGACCAGTGTTGCGGTGCGGCTGGTAGCTATATGCTAACACATCCTCAAATGGCCAATTCATTACGTGATGACAAAATAAAATCGTTAGAAGAACAACCGTTTGATTTCCTAGCCACGTCCAATATTGGCTGCGCATTACACTTTGCTGCAGGCCTAAAAGAAAAACATGCCCGTGTTGAAGTGGTTCACCCTGTTGTTCTTATAGACCGGCAGATAAAAGATTTTTAACCAAGAACCCAAATTATTCGATATACTCCTCAATTATGACTACACGCGATTATTCAGAAATAGACCGGTTATTGTTATTCATAGACAAGGGTATAAGCACCGTCTTTGGAAACCCTCCAGTGACGGAAAGACCCAATCCAACTGCTGACATGGCAGATTGCGCACTTACAGACGACAGCGCGCTTACAAGCTCTCAACTTACAAACAATGACAAAAAACTATCCGGTCGATTAATGCGTATTAATCATGCCGGCGAAGTCGCCGCACAAGGCCTGTATCAAGGACAAGCACTAACCGCTAAATTACCCGAGGTTCGGGAAAAAATGGAACGCGCTGCGCTGGAGGAAAATGATCACCTGGCATGGTGCAGGCAGCGAACAAATGAACTGGGTACACATACAAGTTACCTTGATCCTCTCTGGTATGCTGGTTCCGCCGCTATTGGCGCAATAGCTGGTATTGTCGGTGATAAATGGAGTTTAGGCTTTGTCGCAGAAACTGAGCATCAAGTGGTTAAACATTTAGACAAACATCTTGCGATGCTTCCCAAAAATGATGCCCAAAGCAAAGCGATACTGGAACAAATGAAGGAAGATGAAGGCCGTCATGCAACCGTTGCAATTCAGGCCGGCGGAGCGGTATTACCGAAACCAATCAAGACGTTAATGAAATTCACGTCAAAAATAATGACACGTACTGCTTATTGGATTTAACGTTCTTTTTACTGGGATGTGGCTATCACTAGGATAGGGCTGTCACAAGGATGGGGCTGTCACTAGGACATAGCCATCGCTTAGTTAAGCGACGTGCCGTTGAAATTTCTACCATAAAATATTTCCAACATTTCCTTATTTAATAGCTCACGCACTTTTTCTTTTTCCTTATCTTTCAAATCTTTTTCTTCAATTCCGAATAAATAATTATTCAAACCAAATTCTTTTAGCATCATTTTTGTATGGAAGATATTTTCCTGATATACATTTACGTCAACCATTTGATAGGCTTCTCTGGTATCTTTGGCGATATAATTTTGGATTGAATTGATATTGTGGTCGATATAGTGCTTCCTGCCTTTAACGTCCCGGGTAAACCCTCTTACCCGATAATCCATAATAACAATATCCGAATCGAAACAATGAACAAGGTAATTCAATGCCCTCAGAGGCGAAATCCGACCGCAGGTCGCAACGTCTATATCAGCTCGAAACGTACTGATGTCACCGCTGGGATGACTCTCTGGATAAGTGTGAACCGTAATATGACTTTTATCCATGTGTGCTACGACCGCATCCGGCAGTGGCCCAGGAGCTTCTGGATTTGATAAAACATCAGTCGGAGAATTAGGTTCTTCGGATACCAGCATGGTTACGCTCGCACCTTGCGGCTCGTAGTCCTGATGAGCGATGTTGAGGATAGACGCACCGATAATATCAGCAACATCGGTCAGAATTCTTGTGAGTCGAGATGCGTTGTATTCTTCATCGATATATTCAATATAGGCTTGATGTTGATCCGACGTTTTCGCATAACAGATATCATAAATATTAAAACTCAAGGTCTTGGTCAGATTATTAAAATCTTTTAGTTTTATTTTTTTAATCGGATTGACTAAAGTAGCATCGCCCACGGGTGATTTTCTTGAACCAAACTGCATGGTATTCGCCCTCTCTCGGCTTGCCTGTGATTCTAAATGGTGTTATGTAAGTTTGCTGTACAGATTGTTGTATTTTTTGCTGCACTTTCTTGTTGTGCTGTCTTTGTTGCGCTGTCGATGGCAACTGATTTGACTACAGCTATTTAGCTAACGGAGGATGATAAATAAACTGCACGGTATTACCATCCGGATCTACACAATAAAAACTACGCGCCCCATCACGGTGATCGCGTGGTTCGGATTTCATTTTGACCTTATGTGAACAAAGGAAGTTATACCATACATTTACCTGCTCTGGATTGTTGATTATAAACCCAATATGATCCAGGCGTTGGTCTCCAGAAAAGGCTTTATTTGCCCGATGTAGCGCGAGATTATCATTACCCCCCGTTAAATAAACATTATCTTGATCGGGTCGCCACTCAACGTTCATACCAATTAAGTCCACGTAAAACCGCTCACTCGCCTCAAAATTGACGGCATAGAGCGCAACATGTCTCATGCCCGCAGTTGGTTCAGGTCGTTTCATCAGGATCCTCTCATTTTGCTTGGTTCGTGAATTTCATAGTCATGTGTAATTTCGACGCTATTTTTCAACATAATAGATGCAGAGCAATATTTTTCAGCAGATAGTTCAATCGCTCGTTTTACATGCTTTTCGCTCAAATTTTTTCCCGTCACGACAAAATGTATATGTATATGAGTAAACACTTTGGGTTCGGACTCTGCTCGTTGTGCTTTGAGCTCTACCACACAATCTTCCACCTGCTGACGGCTTTTCTTAAGAATGAGCATGACATCAAACGCCGTACAACCACCCACGCCAAGCAGAACCATCTCCATTGGGCGTATTCCTGAATTAGTCCCTCCTGCCTCAGGTGGCCCATCCATGACAATACGGTGCCCACTCCCAGACTGGCCCTCAAAAGACGCATCCTGGAGCCATTTTACGCTTGCTTTCAACTAGCTAACCTCTCTATAAGATGATTCAATAAGTTATACAAGGAATCTAAGGAAAAAGACCCGCCTGCCGATAGAATGTACTCTAAGCGTCTTAAAATGCGAATAATAACGAGCAGAGATAGAAGTGGAAACAAATTTTTCTCTATTTTTGTCCTGTTCAAATAGTCGTTTCTTAAGCAATGATCTTTAAGTATATATTTTTGAAGTAATTTTATGTTACTTTAGGGCGCCTAAGTGGTACTTGAGAGTATCTCAATATATAGATGGGTCTTGCCTAGTTGCAAGCTCACTGCTATAGATCTAAGAAGATCCAAGGCAATGCTTTAATAATTAATTAGTCGTTTTAAGGTAAATTTATGTCGTTATATCCTGAAACAACGATCAGCACATCGGTAATGGACCGTTTTTTGGAACACTGCCACCGTCGTCGTTATCCTGCAAAAAGCCTGATAATCTATGCAGGTGATGTACCAGACGTACTGTACTATATTCAAGCTGGCTCGGTCACTGTACTGATAGAAGATGAAGATGGCCATGAAATCGTACTTGCCTACCTAAATAGTGGTGATTTTTTTGGTGAAATGGGCCTGTTCGGTTCAAGCCCCAATCGAAGCGCTTACGTCAGAGCTAAAACACAGTGCGAACTGGCTGAGATCAGTTATAGTAAATTCCGTCAGGTGGCTGTCGACAATCCTGAGATACTGTTTGAACTTGCCTCGCAAATGGCACTGAGACTGCGACGCACCAGTCGCAAAGTCGGCCACCTAGCCTTTATGGATGTAACAGGCCGAATCGCACGAACACTGTTGGACCTGTGCAATGAGCCCGATGCAATGACGCATCCTGATGGCATGCAAATACGCATCACGCGTCAAGAATTGGGACGAATCGTCGGCTGTTCACGAGAAATGGTTGGTCGTGTTCTTAAAAACATGGAAGATGAACAGCTCATTTCTGCAAAAGGAAAAAACATTGTAGTGATAGGAGCAAATTCAACAAACACCCCGTCTATGTCGAGTATGAAATAGATAGGGATCCGCTAGCTAAAAACGAACTTGAACCACTATGGTATGCAAAACATATAATTAACAAAACAATGATTAGCCAAACAACAGCGACAACTGCTCACCCGGATTATCAGCGCGCATAAAAGCTTCCCCAACCAAAAATACGTTCACGCCGTTTTCTCGCATTAATGCAACATCGTCCCGTGTGTATATTGCGCTTTCAGTGACAACAATACGATCTTTAGGTATCTGCTCTTTTAATTCCAGCGTTGTCTCTAATCGAGTTTCAAATGTTCTGAGATCGCGGTTATTTATTCCAATTAATTTGGTATTCAATGCCAACGCACGTTCCAACTCATTTTGATCATGCACTTCTACAAGCACGTCCATTTGTAAATGCCAGGCAAGTTCTGATAACGCCTTAAGTTGCGCATCACCTAATGCCGCCACAATCAAAAGAATGCAATCCGCGCCAATTACGCGTGCCTCATACACTTGATATGGATCAATAATAAATTCTTTGCGAAGCACAGGACAAATACACGCTTGTTTTGCTTGTTGTAAATATTCATCCGCACCTTGAAAAAAATCAACATCCGTTAATACTGACAAACAGGTCGCTCCACCCAGCTGATATGATTCTGCAATCTGTTTTGGATTAAAATCAGCACGAATGATGCCTTTGCTCGGAGACGCCTTTTTAATTTCAGCAATAACGGCCGGCTCTCCCGCATTAATTTTCTCTTCAATCGCATTTTCAAACCCCCGCACTGGCCCAACCGCTTCGATTCGCTTACTCAAATCACGCATACTTAAGGACTGTGAGCGCTCGGCAATTTCTTCTACTTTGCGTTTGAGAATTTTTTTAAGTATATCGGGGGTATTATTCATGAATTTGCTGCTTTAAACATTAGCCTAAACATTAAGTTTAAACATTATTAGAAAACTTAACCAACGCCTCGAGCTTTTTCTTCGCCGCACCATTTTCAATTACGTCTTGTGCTTTTTTAATACCCGCCTCTATGCTGGCTGCTAATCCGGCAACATATATCGCTGCACCCGCGTTTAAACACACAATGTCTTTTCCTGGACCAGCAGTATCATTTAACACACCCTGTATCATTTCCTTGGATTGTTTGGCATCCGCGACTTCCAAAGGGCTTGCATCACTGCTCGCCAGACCAAACTGCTCGGGTGTTACAGTATAAACATCAAGATTACCGTTCTTTAATTCAGCGACCTGGGTTGGTGCAGTAATACTTAATTCATCCATACCGTCTTCACCATGCACCACGAGCACATGCTGACTACCCAACTTGGCAAGCACTTTGGCAACCGGCACTACCCATTTGTCACCAAACACACCGATCACTTGATTGGGTGCACTGGCAGGATTAGTCAGCGGCCCTAACAAGTTAAAGATGGTTCGCACGCCCATTTCTTTACGTGGACCAATAGCATGTTTCATCGCACTATGGTGATTGGGTGCAAACATAAAACCAACGCCAACTTCATTTATACAATTCGCCACTTGCTCTGGTGACAGTCCTATATTAACACCCATAGCCTCGAGTACATCCGCGCTTCCCGATTTACTCGAAATAGAGCGATTACCGTGCTTGGCTACACGACCACCTGCCGCCGCAACGACAATGGCACTTGCGGTAGAAATGTTAAATGTTTTCGACCCATCTCCACCGGTACCACAGGTATCAACCAGATGTTTTTTATCAACGTCGACTTTAGTTGCCAGTTCACGCATAACCGCTGCTGCACCGGCAATTTCATCAACTGTCTCACCTTTCATACGCAATCCAATCAAAAAACCACCGATTTGTGCCTGCGTCGCCTCACCCGTCATAATGCGACGCATCACTAACTGCATATCTTCACCACTAAGGTCTACGCCCTCTGTCACTGAACGTATTGCGGATTGCATATCCATACCTGACTCCTGCTTGTTTCCTAATGCTTGATAAAATAGGTAAAATACGATCTCAGCGCAGAGACGCAATAAACGCAAAGTTTTAAAAATATATAATTTTTTCTTTGCGTACCTTGCGTCTTTGCGGTGAATATATACTATAATTGTAAAAAATTTTTCAGTAGGTCATGCCCATACTGAGTTAATATGGACTCCGGGTGGAACTGCACGCCTTCCAATTTATATTCATTGTGGCGCACACCCATGATCTCATCTATATCACCCGATTTGGTTTTAGTCCAGGCGGTCACTTCGAGACAATCAGGCAAGCTGTCTTTTTCTATCACCAATGAATGATAACGTGTCGCCTCAAACGGTGATTCCAGCCCTTTAAACACACCAGCGTCGGTGTGATAAATCATTGACGTCTTGCCATGCATTATTTGTTTGGCATGAACTATGCGGCCACCAAAAGCTTGCCCAATACTTTGATGACCCAGACAAATACCCAACAATGGAATTTTACCGGCAAATACTTTTATTGCTTCAATAGAAACACCTGCTTCGTTTGGCGTACAAGGACCTGGTGAAATGACGATGCGTTCCGGTGACAGATTTTGTATTTGATCAATGGTAATTTGGTCATTACGAAAAACCTGTACATCGGCTCCCAATTCACCCAAGTATTGAACCACGTTATAAGTAAACGAATCATAATTATCTATCATTAATAACACGATACTTTCCTCTACTTCTGAGCCCTCTACTTGTGAGCGCTGTTTAAACCAGCCTCTGCCATCGCCACCGCTCTAAATACGGCACGTCCCTTGTTCATGCATTCTTCCCACTCCTTGGCTGGTACAGAGTCCGCAACTATTCCCGCTCCGGTCTGGATATGCAGCATTTTATCTTTTATCACTGCTGTTCGAATTGCAATGGCAGTGTCCATATTACCAGACCACGATAAATAGCCCACGGCGCCGGAATAGATTGATCTTTTCACCGGCTCAAGTTCATCAATTATTTCCATTGCTCTAATTTTTGGTGCACCGGATAACGTGCCCGCCGGAAAGGTCGCCCGTAATACATCCATGGCTGTTTTACCTTCTTGTAAATCACCCGTAACATTGGACACAATATGCATGACGTGGGAATAACGCTCAACGATCATTTTCTCGGTTAACTGCACACTCCCGGTTTTGGCAATACGGCCGACATCATTACGTCCCAGATCAATCAACATTAGATGTTCTGCCAGTTCTTTAGGATCTGCAAGTAACTCTTGCTCGAACGCAATATCTTCCTGTTCAGTTTTCCCACGTGGACGTGTTCCAGCAATAGGACGCACAGTGACTTTTCCATCTTCCAGGTGAACCAGAATTTCCGGAGATGAACCCACTACATGAAATTCTTCCAGATCCAGGTAAAACATATAGGGGGAGGGGTTCAGACTGCGCAGTGCGCGATATAGGTCAAGCGGTGAAGCATTGTACGCAACTGTCATTCTCTGTGATAACACGACCTGCATGACATCGCCTTCAACAATATATTCCTTCGCGCGTTGAACAGCTTTTTCATATTCCTCGCGGCTAAAGTCGAAAGTAAAATCTGATTCTTTTACCGTGATTCCTGGACTAACCCGTTGCTGGTCTGGCAATGAATGCGAAAGCTGATGAACCAACTCATCCAGACGCTGCTCGGCCTGTGGCTTAGCCGTTTCGTCCTGAGGATCAATATGAACGATGATATGCAATTTACCACTCAGGTTATCAAACACCACGACTTCATCCGACACCATAAACAGAATATCGGGGGTATTTAATAAATCAGGATTGGGGCAATCACCCAGACGCGGCTCAATATAACGCACTGTATCATAGGCAAAATAGCCAACCAGACCACCGGTAAATCTTGGCAGATTTGGTCCTTGTTTATCAGAAATAGCATCAGAACCAATCTCACATCCCTGAAAGCGTGCCTGATATTGCTCAATCCACAACAAAGGATCTTTGACTGTGGTCTGCTCGATGATTTTTTTATCTTTTGTCACACACACTTCATAGCCGGTGACTTTGATCACCGTCCGGCACGGCAAACCGATAATCGAATAGCGGCCCCACTTTTCACCGCCCTGAATAGATTCGAACAAATAAGTATACGGCTTATTAGCCAGTTTCAGGAAGGTACTTAGAGGTGTATCCAGATCAGCCAGAACTTCGCGTATCACAGGGACACGTTGCATTTTTTTAGCTTCAGTCGTTCCAGACTTATGTTGCGAATTGTGAGGTCTTTCTTGAGTCATTCTGTCACCCATCATAAAGAAATCTAACAAAAAGAAAACAACGCGTTTTATCGATAACATAGCATCG
>JAADIM010000028.1 GCA_013151345.1 Gammaproteobacteria bacterium | reverse complement strand
CACATCACGACTTCTACTGCTTTTACAACTTCGATAAGTCTCAGCCCGGCCATCCTTGGCCGGGCGTTCGCGAGAACAAAAGATATATTGGGTCTCTTTTGTTCTCGCTCACCCACGAAAGCCCCGTATTACAAACGGTGAGCGCCGCTGAGTCAAGCCTATATATTATTTTTACTATTTGGCGGAAATTTGTTCGTTTATTTCGAAGGAGGTACAAAACCATCAGGGGCGGCCGATCCACCACCGAAAAAGAATTTTTCCATTTCACCTACGAGAAATTTTCGATGCTCAGGATCAATCGGGGTAAGACGATTTTCGTTTATCAACATCGTTTGATGCGACATCCACATTTGCCATGCTTCTTTTGAAACATTATCGAATATTTTTTGGCCTAACTCACCGGGGTATGTTGGTCTATCCAAACCCTCAGCTTCTTTGCCTAATTTAACGCATTGTACTGTGCGTGCCATATTATGCTCCTGTGTCGGCGATATATACTTTGTAGGGGTATTTGCGGTACTTGCTAGCCGTATTATAAGAGCTTGCTAAGTATTCTGTGCTAACTGGGTTAATAACCGCTTTATTGGTGTTGCTAAGCCCCGCGCATCGGGTTTTTGCAGGTTATACCAGACTCGCTCCTTGGGTTCCATGATAGCGGGTAATGTTTCAGCGACTTTCACGTATACCGGCGTGTAATCCAGATGAAAGTGGCTAAAGGTATGGCGCTTTGTTAACCACGCTTGGATTTCATCTATTTTTAAATTGAAATTTGTCTCGCACCATTCTCGCACGTCGGTATTTGGCGCAAGTTCAGGAAAGCTCCATAGCCCACCCCAAATACCGGTAGGGGGGCGTTGTTCCAACAGCACCTTGCCGTCTTCACCTATCGCCATTAATAAAATACTTTCCTTCACAGGTAAGATTTTCTTTGCTTTAGGCGTAGGATATTCAGTCACTGTTCCTTGTTTGTATGCGCCACAGGCTCGATTTACAGGGCAATCACCACAACGTGGTTTTGAGCGAATGCATAGCGTCGCACCCAGGTCCATAATTGCTTGCGTGTAATCAGCAACGTGCTCTTCGGGTGTATATTGCTGCGCGATACCCCAAAGCGTGTTTTCGACCTCTTTTAAGCCTGGCCAGCCCGACACCAACGCAAAGCGCGTTAGCACCCTTTTTACGTTGCCATCGAGAATAGCCTGATGTTGATGAGCCGCTATTGCCAAAATAGCCCCTGCAGTGGAACGGCCGATGCCAGGCAAAGCAATAAGATCATCAAAATCCAGGGGGAAATCGCCGTTAAATTCACCCTGAATCATTTGCGCTGCGCGGTGTAAATTACGTGCACGTGCGTAATAACCCAAGCCCGTCCATAAGTGCAATACTTCATCGATGGGCGCGCCAGCGAGTGCTTTTATATCAGAGAATTTTTGCATAAAACGCTGATAATACGGGATCACTGTAGACACTTGCGTTTGTTGCAGCATGATTTCAGAAATCCAGACACGGTAGGGTGTGGTGTTTTCCTGCCACGGCAAATCCTTGCGCCCATGGTGCGCGAACCATTTCAGGAGTTCCTGTGTGAATCGATTGGATTTCTGCTTATTTTTTGGCATCGTTGATTTTCAATATCATAATCCGCTTCGGTTTGTTTTGAGGTGATAATCCCCTAAATAAATCAGTTGAAGCTTCCGCTCCTGCTCACGCCCCTTGCCTACGTCCTGTAGGCAAATCGTAACGAGGGTGCCTAAGGTGCTGAAGCTAGCGTGTTTTTCCATTTTTTAAGGCGATCGCGTAGTCATTCTACGGGTGAGTCTTGAAAAATGGAAAAACGCATTATATTCAGTGTGTTAGGTGTCCGCAGTAGATTCAACTGATTTATTTAGGATAATGCCTTACACTTATTTTAATCCACTTATTTTCACGCCCACTGAGAATCAATATACTAAATATGGCTGAAAAAAAAGAACGTATCGTCCAGATCAAGTCGGAAGAAGAACCCCATGGCGAAGGAGTTCTGCATATCACCCATTATAAAAAAAGTGAGCGCATCAAACGCGCTGCTGCGGTGCTCGGATTATGCTGGCTTGGGGCGGCCGGCTCAATACCCATCGTCATTGCCCATTGGGTATTAGTACCGGGTTTTTTGATTGCAGGACCGGTTTTTGGTTACATTCGGTTGAACCAAGCTACTGTAAAAGAACATATTTCAGGCAGATGCCCAGTAAACGACAAGGACATCAAAATTGATATGGAACCCAGTGAAGAATTGCCAAAATGGACCTACTGCCCGGCCTGCAACAAAGCGATACAACTGATAGAATAGCCCTTACTTTTTCGGGCAAGTACTTTTTCGAACTAACAACCAAACAGCCGCCGAACAACAGTGGATTAACATTTTAGAATAATTTCAGGACACACAGGGCAGGTATCATGCGTGCATTTTCAGCAATTATCGTGTTATTTATGTTTTTTGGGGCGGTATCACTCAGTATCGCGTTATTTTTATTTCAGATGGGCTTCTTTAATAAGTAGGTCTCTGCATGGAACCGGTGATGCAAATCATTGTAAATGGTAATACGAGTGACGTACCTGTGGATTTCACCGCAGAACAATTAATCGAATCCCTTAGGCTGACAGGCAAACGCCTGGCGATGGAAGTCAATATGGAAATCGTGCCCCGCAGTACTTTTGAAAGTTATCAATTTACCAGCGGCGACCGGGTTGAAATTGTTCATGCAATTGGAGGCGGTTAGTCATTTTTTATTGGTTGCACTATCGCTATAATACGCGCTATGGCTACAATAGCTATGACTACAATAAAAGCAACGATAATCGCAACACCGCGTTTTTTGCTTAGCTCTTTTACTTAACCTACGCTCTTTAGCCTAGTTCCGATTCACTTATATCACGACTCAATATCATTCAGGAAAGACCCATGTCAGCAGTTATATCGCATATATCAAGTTCTGGGCCAGAGACCCCTCTCACTATCGCCGGAGTTGAATATAGCTCTCGCCTTTTAACCGGTTCTGGGAAATACCGTGATCTGGAGGAAACCCGCCTCGCAACTGAAGCCAGTGGCGCTGAAATAGTCACCGTTGCAATTCGCAGAACAAATATGGGGCAAAACCCGGACGAACCCAATGTGCTTGATGCCATACCAATGGATAAATACACCATCCTGCCAAATACCGCTGGTTGTTATACTGCGGAAGATGCTGTTCGTGCGTGTCGATTGGCGCGTGAATTACTGGATGGGCGCAATCTGGTGAAACTGGAAGTCATTGGCGACGAAAAAACATTATACCCTGACATCACCGCCACACTGGAAGCCGCGCAAACATTGATTGCTGACGGTTTTGATGTGATGGTCTACACTACCGACGACCCGTTAATCGCCAAACGCCTGGAGGACATGGGCTGTGTTGCAGTGATGCCACTGGCGGCACCGATCGGTTCCGGGCTGGGTATCCGCAACCCCTACAATATCCTCACCATTATAGAAAACGCCAACGTACCGATTCTGGTTGATGCCGGGGTGGGTACCGCATCCGATGCAGCCATCGCGATGGAGTTAGGTTGTGATGGTATTTTGATGAATACCGCGATAGCTGCTGCGAAAAACCCGCTATTAATGGCATCTGCAATGAAAAAGGCCACCGAAGCCGGTCGTGAAGCATTTCTTGCGGGGCGCATTCCACGTAAGCGATATGCATCCGCATCATCACCTATTGAGGGTACGTTTTTCTAACTTAAAAATTCTACGAAACTTGTGATTAATTTGGGATGGGTCATGAAATTCAATAGCGGTGGTTTCGTTTAAGCTTGGCAGCATTTTTATGAATCCCCAAGCTCCTCGCATTAAAAGCTTCGTCCGTCGAGAAGGTCGTTCGTCTGTAAAACGAAAACTGGCTTTTGATAAGCTTTGGCCACAATTTGGTATTGAACCTGACAGCGATGTACTTGACTTCGACAAGCTGTTTGCCAGACACGCCCCGTGTTTTCTGGAAATCGGTTTTGGCACCGGTACTGCGTTGATCGAAACCGCGTCGAACCATCCACAAAATAACTATCTCGGCGTCGAAGTATATCGCACCGGCATCGCCAGCTTGCTCAACCAAGTAGATGAGTTAGGGCTGACAAACATTCGTGTTTTTAATAATGACGCAGTTGATATTCTCAACAAGCAAATCGAAGATCGGTCGCTTGATGGTATCTTCCTGTTCTTCCCAGATCCTTGGCACAAGCAGCGCCACCAAAAACGACGACTGGTCCAGGCAGAATTTATTCAACTCGTGGTACAAAAACTTAAACCGGGCGCTGTGTTTCATGCGGCAACTGACTGGCAAGATTACGCACAACAAATGATGACGGTGTTATCCGCCAATCCCAAACTCACAAATGTGGCTGGTGCGCAGAACTACTCGCCTAGGCCAGAATACCGGCCCATCACCAAATTTGAACAACGCGGGCAAAAACTAGGTCACGGTGTGTGGGATCTATTGTTCCAGCGAACTGTTTAGACTATCCCTTTATATCCCAATGTGGTTACAGACGTTTATTCATAAAACGTTATAAAATAACCGCAGTTAAACAGCGCATTTCATTACAATAAGTTGAATTTATTGACATATTGAACAATAATTAACATTCGCTAATATTCTAATTAACCCGCATCTACACAAGGATTTTTTAGTGGCACAAGAGCTCGTCCTCACTACTGAGATGATTGCGGTCCTCTCAATTCTGGCGTTTACCATTTTCCTGTTCGTATCAGAAGTGGTTCGGGTTGATGTCGCGGCTGTCATCGTCATGGTCGTACTTGGACTAACCAGTCTCTATCCGGGGTACGCAGGGCTTGTTCCACCTCAAGATCTATTCCTTGGGTTTGGAAGTAACGCGGTGATTTCCATTATCGCGGTGATGATTATGGGTGTGGGTCTGGATAAAACCGGCGCAATGGCATTATTAGCAGCCAAGATATTAAAAGTTGCCGGTACCACAGAAAGTCGGATTATTGCCTTTATCTCAGGTACAGTCGCCTTTATTTCCAGTTTCATGCAAAACATCGGTGCCGCCGCACTCTTTATGCCGGTTGTCGCACGTATTTCACGACGTACCAATATTCCACTTTCACGTTTACTGATGCCCATGGGTTATTGCGCCATCTTAGGGGGCACCATGACAATGATCGGTTCCAGCCCACTGATCTTGCTGAATGACCTGATCATTACCTCAAATAATTCACTGCCCGCCAGTATTGAAAAAATGGATACTTACAGTTTGTTTTCTGTTACGCCTATCGGCATAGTAATGGTGGCATCCGGCATGCTTTATTTCATTGTACTTGGCCGATTCGTATTGCCTGCAAATAATACTGAAACGGCAGAACCGGGAAAAACGGCAGAGTACTTTGAAGAAATTTATCAGGTCAAAGGAGACGCATTTGAAGTCGCTGTCACAATAGACAGCCCCTTTGTCGGTAAACAAATTTTAGATCTGGAAAAAATGGATAACACCGTGTCAGTCATTGCGTTACGCAATGCACACCAGGTCAGCGTGGCACCGACACGTGAAAGTGAAATCTGGGTAGGTTCAGAGTTTGTTATTTTAGGCAGCCAAAAAGATGTCGAAGCCTATGTGGAAAAATTTAAACTGACGCTTAAAAATGAACTTGAATCGTTCTCCGAGACATTGAGCCCCAACCTCGCCGGCATATCTGAAATCGTTTTACCACCAAGCTCATCACTTATAGGCAAATCCATAGGCGGCATTCGTATACGCAAACGTTATGGCATTTCTGTTCTCGCTATATATAGAGGTGATGAAACGATACGTACGGATATTCGGGATGTTCTTTTTCGTGCAGGTGACACGCTCGTAGTACATAGCACCTGGGAAGACTTGTATTCAATCTCCAAAGACCGTGACTTTGTTGTTGTCACTGACTTTCCACATGAGGAGAGTCGCCCACATAAATTTATGCACGCGCTGGCATTCTTCATGATCGCATTAGCGCTCGTTCTGTTTACTGATCTCAGACTATCCATCGCTCTAATGGTTGGCGCGATAGGCATGGTTGTTAGCGGCGTGTTACGCATCGACGAAGCATACAAAGCCGTTGGCTGGCAATCGGTTTTTCTGCTTGCAAGCTTAATCCCTTTGGGTGTCGCTGTCGAAACTACGGGTACGGCTGCGTGGATAGCACAGGAAACACTGAGAATTTTGGGCGATGTACCCATCTGGGTTTTACAAGCCGCCGTTGCAATATTGGCGACAATATTTACATTAGTCATGTCAAACGTCGGTGCAACGGTGTTATTGGTGCCATTGGCAGTCAACATCGCCATTGCCGCCGATGCCGACCCCGCAATTTTTGCACTCACCGTTGCACTGGCAACATCAAACTCCTTCTTCATCCCAACACACCAGGTCAACGCGCTTATCATGGGGCCAGCAGGTTATCGCGTTAAAGACTTCATGAAAGCCGGTAGCTTAATGACGGTTATCTTCTTAGTCATTATGCTCGTGATGCTTAACATCGTATTCTAACTAGGCTACTTTCACTTTCTGTCGCTGAAACAATCTGCCTATATCGTTACCGATTAGCACGAGTAAAAAGTAGACCCCCACTGCCGCTATACCAAGAATGACCAGAAGCTCGTTAAACGATTTTTCACTTTCCTCTGCTTCGCCACCAATAACCAGCGCCATTCCGGGATAATCCTTGTCAATATCGAAATGCTGTTGCACTGCGTTGGAAACTTTGAGGGGCGTGGTGATTGTCTTGTCTACATCCCCTGAAATTGTAATCGCGCGATCGCCTTTATAATGATGAAAATTCACCGGTCCTGGTGTCGTTTGAAATCGGGCCAGCTGACTAAGTGAAGTCAGATTACCGTTTTTATTGGGCAAACGTAATTGCTCAAGATGTTTGGGGCTCTTGCGTACTTTTTCTGAAAAGATAACACGAAAATCGACATCTTCATCCCCATAACGTACTCTGGTTACGACTTCTCCGTCGTAGGCGATACGGACATTCCGAGCGGCGTCCGCAACAGTAATGCCGACACGAGCGAGCTTCCACGGCTGCCTCGATCGGCTCCAAACACGATCACCATGGCCGTCATCGTAACACTGTCAATAAAACTGTCGAAAACCGGCCTTTGGATCCTGCCTCGACCCGGTTGTTAACACCCAATTTTTGATAAATGTTTTTCGCATGTTACGGCGGCAGTGATGTTTTGAAAGTTTAGATATCCAGATGCTGAATAACATCTTCTTTCTGATGCGGAATATCAACGATTTCTATACCTTCTTCTGTTTCACGGTAAAAAATTGTATGGCTCCCCTGAAAATAACTTAAATACCCTTCCTTTACTTCGTCTCGTTCTGTTCCAAAATGTGGGTTTTCTGCCAGCCACTTCATTCGATCGCGTAAGTGTATAGTATATTTTTCAGTTTGTTTTGTTCCCTATTTTTCTGTTGTGTACTGGCGAATTTCCGAAATGTCCATTTTTGCCAATGGAGATAAAATGTAACGAGACATTTACTTACCTAGCAACCCCTTAAAAAAACTTTCTCCATCTGTTCCCTCACCCCTATCAAGCTGTGCTTCGCCTACTGCCAGTTTTTCACGCAGCTTTTGCAGCTTTGCGTTTCGTTCTCTCAGAGTATTTGCCAGTAATTCACCAGCTTGCTCAGCCACGGTTTTATTTTGTTGTTCAGCCAATTTTGTTAACTGGCTTTCTATTTCTTCGTCGTTAATATCAAAGTGTATAGTCACGATTCGTCACCTGCTTATTAAACATCCTTATCTTTATAGATATATCACTATCATATCGGAAATAACAGGCAAAACTTGCATAAATGTGAAGTTCAGCGTCCTGCGCGAGCTATTGAGAGGGCTAAATCTCCCTTTTCAGGGTGGCTATTTTTTTACCGCTATTTTTTTAAAGCGCCCATATAATTACAACTAATATGAAGGCGATTAATACAATACGTCACTTTTCTTCGCACCTCGGCTATCTGCTCTTAAAGTGCCTATAGTTGTCTTACATCTGTGTCCAAAGATTTGCAGCACCGATTTTCTAGCACGGGTTCGAAGAAGCAAGATGGCCTAAATCTACTCATCCGTAATTACATGTGTAGATCAAACCATAACTCGCCATTAAGTTCGCCGTTAGTCGGCCATCGAATATATCGCTTCTTTTAGTCATGATTAATACCCAATAAATGCGACCCTTACATGCGAATATTTTTCTTTTTTCTGAATCATCAACTGCTGACTTCGATCTTCACCGAGCCCCTTATCACATATGGAAGCATCTGCTTCGTATTGCTCACAATTAAAATCTATTTCTTTGGCCTTTTCCATTATCACCTCAAGCGTTAAAAAAGAGTTATAACGCATTGTTGCAACACTTGGCTTCTCACCATCGGCTATATTGACATCATACACAGGTGAATTTTCCCCGCCCAGACAGGAAAGTTTTTAACGTCTTCTGGAACTTTTAACGAATACGCAAATGAATCTTTTTTAATGTTTGATGACGCCCAAAAAACCCACTTCATTATGAGAAAAAGAGAAATAAACACAATCACAACTAGTGCAATAAGTAATTTTAAAAATTTCTTCATCGCGGAGTTATTTTTTACATAATTAAAATATGAACATCTTAAGTTGCTGCGATCAGCATACAACAATTGCATTCTCAATAATAACTGTAATAGGTGCACAATTGAAAGGGGTTCAATTAGCTCACGCCAACATTTTTGGCGCCTTTCTGGTCAATGCTGATTTGCGTGGAGCCAACCTGGCTTGGGCGGACTTACGACAGGCCGATTTGCGTGGTGCTGGCCTGCGTTGGACTGACTTTGATGGGGAAGGTTTTGGAGCATTGGACTGGAAAGATATCAAAGATCTTCGAGAAATAAATTTCGCCAACCAAAATCTTAATAATATTGATTTCAGATGGACAAATCTCGTAGACGCTAACTTTCGAGGGACCAACTTAAATAACACCCATTTCTACAAATCAGAGCTAACCAATGCTAACTTTCAGGGAGCTAACCTAAATAACGTCAATTTCAAAACAGCAAATCTAACTGACGCTAGTTTTCAAGAGGCTGAGTTTGAAAATAACCGTTTTACCAATACAAACCTGCTTCGCACCCACTTTAAAGGAGTCAAAGACTTGGCATCCACAATTTTTATAAACCCTAATGACTTAAACACCCCGACAAATTGGATCTTCGCAGTTTTTAATGACGATATGCTGAGCAAGCTGGGATTGCCCCTCAATCACAATGACGCAATGCGCGAGAAAAATTTGCAAGCTTATGATCTGCGCAACTCTAAATTCAAAAATGTGGACCTAAAACAATTTAATTTCAGTGAGGCGAATTTGGAAGAGGCAGAATTTAATGAGATCGATCTAAGCGAGGCTAATCTTAAAGAGGCAAATGACTTCATGCGATTAATCACGTTTTACTAACTAGGCGCAGTTTACGGAATTCGGGGTGAATTGAGCTACGTATATTCCGTGTTTTAACACGCTGCATGAGGCCTACTTGCTTTGGCGTGAGTTCGTGCGGACAGGTGGCTCACTTCACGTTAGTGCTGGATGCTGTAAACGCCAACCAGGCTAGTTGGTACTCGTCCAACTTGTTTAGCCGGTCATGATTGTCAGAGACTTGCCAAAGCCAAAGACCGGTGTAAAAAATAGTGTGATGTTTTATCTACTTGCCTTGTTTCAGCGTTAATACTTTACCTCAATGGTAATAGGGTAGCCTTGGTCACTAAATTATCATTATCAATCAGCATACGTTGAGTAATTTACAACTGCGCGTGTTATCGCTAAACGCCAGTAGTTAACGCCTGTCACGGACCGTTTTTTTACTTAATGCAGGTATCACGGATTACTTTAGGATAATCATCATTGATCAATTTTATTTTAATGTGACTTATTCACATTGTTTTTATATTTTTTTGCTGTATAAAATAATTATTAGAATGATAGCAACGACTTAATATACCTAACAACGTTAATAGAATTTATATATACAGAATTATTTTCTTTAGATGTCCATAACGTCGTAGCCATAAAGCTGTACCTACAAATTAGTTAAACATAAATTAATTATGTAAATCCGGATCAGTCATGCGCTTAAGCCAATAATATGAATACATCAGAAACTAGAGTTTTTATTTCATACAGCCGTGCGGACCAAGAACTCGTCACTCCGATCGTTAAGCTTATGCGCACCATCGGAAAGTCAGCATTTCAGGATATTGACAGCATTCCCGCCGGCAAGAAATGGCGCACTATCATTGAGGAATCGATTGAAGGTGCCTCAATCGTGTTTGTTTTCTGGTGTGCCCATTCAAAGTGTTCTGATGAGGTTCGTAAGGAATGGCAGCACGCGATCAGGATGAATAAAGACGTGGTGCCTACTCTTTTGGATGACACTCCCCTAGAGCCAATGCTCGCTGAGTATCAGACCATAGACTTTAGATTTGTGACCGTGCACCCTGGCGAAAATGCACCGGCGGGGAGCAACCAGCCTGATGATAATGAGGAACCTATGAGACGACATCGCTTCGGTAACGATATCCAGCATAACAACCACCGAAAGGCAATGGATGATCGCATCATCACAACGGCAGCAAAGCATTTGTTAATGATCGCAAGGGAACGGGCTGTTGTGCCAGGGCGACCGCATATAAATTAGTATAAAACCAATAAGATAGGAGACTATCACGAGAAAATACTTAGGGAGTATATCGTGACAGCCTGCTTAATAGAACATTTTTCACCATTAGACGATCCGCGTATTAATCGCAACAAAAGTCATGCATTAATCGACATTATCATCTTAACCGTCAGTGCGATGGCCAGTGGGGCTGATGGCTGGGAAGCGATTGAGGACTTTGGCAAAGAAAAGTTAGCGTGGTTACGCCAGTATGTTCCCCTTAAGAATGGCGTTCCTTCGCATGATTGTATTGCCTATGTGCTTTGCAGGTTGTCGCCCAAAAAGTTTCAAGAATGTTTTATGAGTTGGACTAATGCCTGCCGTGAGAGAGAAAACCGATAGCGAAGTGATCGCGATTGATGGCAAGACAGCAAAAGGGTCTCGTGACCGTAAAAACAACCGCACCCCTTTGCATATGGTCAGTGCCTGGGCGTGCAATAACCGATTGGTACTAGGGCAAGAGGTGACGCATGAGAAGCCTAACGAGATCACGGCTATCCCAAAGCGGTTGACACTGTTGGAACTAAAAGGGTGTATCGTGACCATTTGATGCGATGGGGTGTCAACGTGATACTGCAGCGCAAATCATTGATCAGGAAGGTGATTATGTGCTTGGCTTGAAAGGCAATCAAGGCCAGCTCCATGAAGCGGTCGAGGATTTTTTCACGACGGCGACCTGCCCGGCGTTTGCTGGGGTCATGCATGATTACAAAGAAGAAGCCGATAAAGATCATGGCCGATTAGAACAGCGGCGTTATTGGATTACTGAGGATCTTCGTACGTTACCTAACAGCCAAAACTGGAAAGGTTTGCGTAGCATTGGCATGGTGGAACGAGCATGCTGGCAAGGCGAAACACAGACACTCGACTTCACTAAGCGATAACTTGTTGGACTAAGGCGCTATTTTTGTTCAAAGCACTGGGAACAATATCCACAATATGCCAATCCCTGCTGAATC
>JAADIM010000073.1 GCA_013151345.1 Gammaproteobacteria bacterium | reverse complement strand
CCGGGAAAATAACCTACCAGCATGAATACACCACATCGATCGCCGATGACGAGGTGCTTTTATGTTGCGCTGTGCCTGCAGAGACTGAAAACGACGATATAGCGAAAATATCAATCAAGTTATAATCCTAATTGATAAAAAAACTAAAACCCCAGACCAGTTGCACCGGAAACGTTGTGGGCGCAAATGAAATTTACATTCACGGATCACTTTCCAGCATCAACTCCAACAACTTGGTATGGCAGCTATTCCTCGGACACAGCAGTTTCCCATGCATGTATCGCGTGCATACGGGTTTCACCCCAGTGATACCCTCCAAGTTTGCCGCTTTGTTGAATGACCCGGTGACAAGGAATGATAAACGCGGCTGGATTTGCTCCAATAGCAGTACCTACTGCCCTAGCAGAGCGGGGACGACCTACGGCTCTTGCTATTTGCGCATAGCTCACAACGGCCCCTGCAGGTATCCGTAACAACGCTTTCCACACACTGACCTGGAAATTCGTACCGGATACATATAATGACAAAGGGCGGTCTAATTTTGCATTTCGGTCAAATATGGCATCAACAACATTCAGTGTTTTCTCATGGTTTTCGTGTATCGCTGCAAGTGGCCATTTTTTATTTAAATCCACCAGATGACCATCAATGTCACTGTAATCTAAAAAAGAGAGCTTACAGATACCCCTTGATGTAATGGCAATAAAAATACTTCCGAAAGGAGTCTTGTGCACGGCATACTCGATAGATAAATCAACACCACCCTTTTTAAATTCTCCCGGCGTAACCGCTTCCAGATGTACGAAGTGATCATATAGGCGTGAGCCGCTGCTCAGCCCTAATGAATCAGACACTTCTAGAAGAGATTTTGATTCAGACAGTAGCTGTTTTGCTCTTTCTACGGTAAGTGTTTGCAAGAATCTCTTTGGAGTTACACCAACCCAACGGCAAAATAGACGTTGAAAGTGGAAAGGACTTAGATGTATGTGCGCCGCGATATCCTCTAAAGCCGGCTGACTATTTGCGTTGTCGATAATAAAAGAAATCGCCTCTGCTATACGTTCATAGTCGGACATATTGATTTATCTTCATTATTATTAATGGAATGAATGGCTTTCAAAGATGAATAAGAAATTATTTTAAGCCCCTTTTTTAAGCCCCTTTTATTAAGTTCGATTGACTGAAACGCCTCCATCAACAAGAAATACTGCGCCAGTAGTAAAGCTCGATGTATCCGATGCGAGGTAAAGAAATTGACTAGAAGCCAACTCGACCAATGATTTCGCAAAATTTTCGTCCTGTATATCGCCTGCGAACGCAATGGCATGACCACCCTCATTGACTATTTCTTTGACCAACGCGTTAAGCTCTGGTTGACGTCTTGCAGCGACGACTACTTTTGCACCTTCCCTGGCGAACAACTTGGATGTAGCATAGCCAATACCTGAACTTGCTCCGGTGACAATAGCAACTTTATTAAGCAATATAGACATTTAACCCTCTCATAATTTATTTAATTATTTATAATTGAAATAATATTATGAAAGGTTTGCGTAGTACCCTCGACCCGGATCTTGCTGGATTAGGCCGAAGCCATAAACAATGAGTTAAGAGGCGCGTGCCCGGCAACCAAAGGAGAAAACGTGAACGAATGGCTATGTGTTATGCCTATACTCTCTAATTACCTCGACTACCTGTACTTTATATGACTCGTACCATTTGGTTCGTCCCAAATCTTGAGCTAGGATATGCTCAGAATCATTTTTCCATACCTTTATTTGTTCTTCATTTTCCCAATAAGATATTGCTATCTCATTTCCCCCTTCAGTAACTGAAACAAACTCTAAGCACCCGTATTTTTCCAAAGCAAGCTTCTTCAAATGCTTTGCCACTCGGCTATATTCTTCATCCTGCCCATCGACTTTTGCCGTAAAAATAACAGCGTACATATAATTTTCCTTATTTACACATAACGAAGAAGTATAGATTGGGCTGCACCGCCACTGAACCTCTCGTGAAGCGCCGCCACTTTTTCCTGCGACTACTCGAATGATTTATAATTGACCCGATATTATCGATAGCTGCTAACATTCAAACGCGGCTATAAGATTTATAACACAACTGCTCATATTGAATTATTTTTGCACCGAGATTCACTTAAACGCCAACACTCAACTAAGTTATTAAGTTATTAAGTTATTAAGTTATTAAGTTATTAAGTTATCAGTGTCCCCAGAACCTGTGTTGGTTCACTGGTTAGGCGATAGTGCGATGAATGATAAACATTAAGATAATTCATATTCAAATTCGTAGTAATGTTTACCATCTACAATGTTAATGACCATTTCTCCTGACAACCCAACTAGCTCCCCCGCACCTGAGTCTGGCACTACTTCTAATATGAGGCGATCTTTCCCATTATTCATTGTGCCGAAGTGCTGCAAAACAAAACTACCCGTTTTACTCGCTAAGCTTCCATTGACTTGCTCAATAGCAACATAGCCAGCTGAGCCTTTTACAGAAGTCATAGCACTCATCATTTCACCTTTGCTTGTAGCTACTAGATCACCGCTAAAGGTTTTATCAATTGACATCCGACCGAGATTTATTCCATCTGTTCCTTGAGCATAAAATTTCATTGGTGCTAAATTAACTTTAAATTCTCCTGAAACTTTCATGATTTCTCCAATTTATGGTGACCTAACACATTGCCCAAAAAGGATGATTTTTTCAGAATCTATCCAGTATTACGTCTTCTATATCAAGCTTACCGCTTCTTGGCCATGCCTGTTTTGTGTCCTTCCCAAACGCGACAAACATTGAATTATGTCCTTTTACGATGTGCCACAACCTTCAGAACTTAGTCTTTCAAAAAATTAGGAGCCCGGTCTGAATGGCACTTAGTTAGATCTTAAGCTTTTTTAAATGAAGGGATCAATATGATAGTTGACACGTTAACACTTGTACCATAATAAAAAAATTACTAAACATAACTTTGTGTTTTTTTGGGGATGATACAAGCAACCTGACCACCTTTTTTTGCTAAGGTGGGGGATCGGGCAGCAATGCCCGTGACCTACCCAGTACGATTACATCTACTCTACCAATTGTCCTTGTACTAGTCAGTCCAACCTACAAAATCAAATACAATTACAGATTCGGTGCAATCACCGTGTTATCCGTAATAGTAAATACAGTCCCATCTGACACCAGGAAAGTGGCCATCTGTTTTTGCATTTCTGTGGTTACAGGAACTGAATTGGCAGGCGAAAGTAGTGACGTGTGATCACCTGCACTAAATCTCGCCCAAGCTTTTAATACACCTATTCCTGATTGACCGCTGGTGTACTTCGTTAATCCCATTAACTTCGCGATCGGATCTGTGCCGGAGAGTAATCCCGGTATTGTATTCGCTGTATCATTTGAGTCAGGTACGGTATTGGGAATAACTAAATCAGAGGGTGATGAATTTCCTCCCACGACTTCAAATAACAAGATTCCCCGACCGGCTGACGCTGTTGCGGCGGTGTAATTGACCGGATCGCCTGAATCTAAAACAGTTTGTGCAGCGCCCATAAAGCTTTCATAGTCAGCAGTACCTTTGACCACGCCTTTTTGAAATAGACCTGCTGCGATTGTTGGGCCAAAAGTGGCCGAGCCATCGAGTACCTTAGCGATGCCACCAGCAGACATTCCTAATACCGCAGACTTAACACTCGGCTCTAACGCTAAAAACGTCGAACCCACTATACCGCCTAATGAATGACCGACGAAGTAAATATTAGCTAGATCAAAATCGACACCAGCCGTCATATCGTAATCCATTCCTCCCAAGGCTTTTGTTAGGTTAAAAAGATCAGACTCCGACTGCCGCACATTGTCGCGCGAAACCAGTAAATTACTTAGATTGATAAAATGTTTCCCTGAGGAATCTACATTACCGTCAGGGCCTGGTGCACTTGTACTGTTATCGACAAGATCCAAATCAAAATGTCGTTCGATTCCCGCCTTATGATATACACTCGTGTCATCCGTAATACCATGCAAAGGCATGTCAATTGCAACAACCGCAAAACCTGCAGCAGCCAGGGTGTCAGCCACAGCAAGCATACTAGTACGGTTCGCGGTAATACCATGTTGAAATATAACCGTCTTCCATCCGGTGACTGGTTTAGCTGTCAGAGGATTAACCATATCATCAATCGGTATTGATACCATCAAAGGAACATTCAAGGCCGTGTTGGTTGGCGCAGGCGTATCTTCGGGTGGTGCTAAAAAAAGATCACCGGCCGCTAACCAAAACTTATTTAGTGGAGCAACGTCCTGTGGCATATTAGCCGCAGTTAAGTAATATGGAACGGCTAATGTTCCTGTATAAATTGTTGCAGCTGATCCTGGAGAATTCGTAGTTGCGGCGTCGAAGGATGTTGTAGGAACCGGATTAATCGTCACATCAGACTGTACTTTTGTCAACACATCGCCAATCGACTGCGTAGTAAAAGTCCAGCTTAGAATAATATCATCCCTGTTTACCGCCACATCGAAAGCTATCATTGCCGCTTCGTTAAAGTTCGTAAGTTGCCTTAGTGGCTCCAAAGCTGCTGCCTGGGCATCGTCCAATGCATTAACCTGACTTTCTCCCATGACGATTAACGGAGAAGTACTTTTTGCCAGTGCATATGTAGTATCAGCGGCGAAGGCTTTGCCGTCAGACGCTTTAATACCGTTGGTTAACACAACGAAGTAATTACTACTCTCCGCCAATGGTTTAAGTGGCGATATCACCAATGTTGAATTACTGGTATCTAAGCTTGAGAGTGTTGCGACAAAATCATCACCGAAGACCAACTCAGTATCTATTGAGACAACCAGTCCAGTAGGCCCCGTTCCAATAGGCCCAGGGACTAACGTAACTTGAAACACCCTCACGGGCACTGGCAGAGGAGGTGTAGCAAGTGCAGGCGGAACCAAGGAACTGCTATCTATTGCCGTGGAAAAACTTGTGGATATCGGTGTAATAGTAGAAAACCCATCAAGCGTATTAAGGGCTACTTGCGGATTGGAGAAATCAGTCGCATCCGTCACAGGGATATTAAGCGTACCATCGGCTGTGCCAGAAAACAGCAAATTATTTGGAAAAGGAATAACACTATTGTTAGGATCAAACGAGGCAACATGTGCATCACGGACAGCGCTTGTATTTAAACTATCCTGTAAGCGCGTGCTTTGATCTGACTCGCAGGCGGTGATAAGGGTAATGCAAACCAGGCTCAATGTTACTACTAATTTATTCATAATGAATTTCTCCGCGACTTACCTAATCCGTTGTGAGATATGTTTCAGGCACCATCATTAAAATCTTAGAATTTATATTCGAGTTGCGCGCTTAATATGTCTACAGACGCTTCGTATTCACCGGTCAAGGTTGCCTCCAGGGTGGGTACGCTGCTTTCAAACGTGTTATTTATTTTGACATCGCTGACAAACAGATGAGAGTAGCCAACATCGAGTTTTAATTTTTCCATTAGTGAATAGCTGAATCCAAAGGATAACCATTTACGATCGTTCCCCGGTAGGCGTGGTGTGCGGCGCTCCGCGCTGGGTATCGGCGATTCGTCATACGCCAGACCTGCGCGTAACAACCATTTTTCATCTAAATGATATTGTGCGCCAATTGCGTAGCGAAATACGTTGTTCCAGTCTTCAGTCGTAACAGAATCCGGTTGCGCGGTATTATCGTATTGAATACGTAATTCCTGAAATGAATTCCAGCCTGTCCAGGTAATGTCTGCCATAACGGCAATATCTTTATTGATTTCATGAAAGCCGCTTACCGAAACTGTCTGTGGCAAGGTGATCTTAGCGGTCAATCCAGTATCCACAAAAGCGCCGCCATTTGTGGCGAAAGTGGCGGCACCCGGTACAGTGAAATTGGCATCACCATTAACCGTGTGATGAATTTGACTACGATATGCAACACCGAAGCGTGTTGAGTTATTTAGTTGAAATAACACACCGGCATTCCAGCCAAATGAAAAATCAGTTCCGGTTAATTTTGCAAAACCATCCGTTTGTTGCGGCGCAACATTTATTGTTGTACAGGTAGCGGGACCCAAAGCTGCGAAGCAGATCGAACCAAAATCGATTGCGCTGCTTAGCGTTACGTCAACATACTGTCCGCTGAGGCCAAAGCCAGCCGAAAATTTATCATTAAACTTAAAGGCAACACTGGGATTAAAATTAAGCGTTAACAAGTTGGACTCAACGGCATGGTAACGTCCGACCCAGTCGTCATCGTAGGTGGTTTCCAAACCAAAAGGGGTGTTAACACCAAATCCAAATGTGAGTTTGTCGTCAATCGGGCGCGTATAATAGAAATTGACGACGAAGGCGTTTCGGCCACCGTCGTCGTTATCACCCGATAGCGCAGAACCACCCGGCACAGGCAAAACAGCTGTCGAACCTTGGTTTTTAAATTTTGCTTGTGGAATAATAATGTGTGACGCAGCGACAGCCTGTTCGCCTGATAATCTTACGATTCCTGCAGGATTGAAATATACGGTGGATGCATCGTCTGCTATCGCCGACCCACCGGCAAAAGCAGTGCCCATACCGCTTGCGCTGTTTTCAATAAGAGCAAAACCGGCCGCATGAGATGAGTTGATTATTAACAGGTTTATCAGAATAGCGGGCAGAAAAGACAAAAGCGCTGGATATTTTACCATGTGGATCGTACCCCTTCTATGAGAGTGTTTTCTACATCCTATCAAGCAAGCGTTAAATTGCAAGACATTGTGCAGGGTGGTTTTGTTTGGAGGTGGGTAACCCATTATTTGGGTTGGGTTTTTGTGGGATGTACGTGATTTTGACCCCATGGTGAGGGTGCCAAAAACACGGTTCGTCGCTGGAATGAGCTGACGAAGTCCAACCTACAAAAAAAGGGCTGTATGAGCCCCTTTTATTATAGATATGTATTTATTTTCTATTTTACTTGTGGATCCAACTCACCAGCGGCGTATCGTTTAGACATGTTGTCCAGGGAGATAACGCTGATTTTCGATGCATTGCCAGCAGCGCCGAAGGCTTCGTAGCGGGCTTTGCAAATTTCCATCATGGCTTTGGTTGATTCTTTGAGGAATTTACGTGGATCGAAGTTAGAGGCATTTTCTGACAAATGACGACGAACTGCGCCGGTTGATGCCATACGTAAATCAGTATCGATATTCACTTTAACTACGCCGTGTTTGATGCCTTCCTGGATTTCCTTAACGGGTACACCGTAGGTTTGACCCATGTCACCGCCATAGTTGTTTATTATTTCCAACCAGTCTTGTGGTACAGAAGATGAACCGTGCATCACAAGATGAGTGTCAGGGATACGAACATGAATTTCTTTTATTCGGTTGATCGCTAAAATATCCCCAGTCGGTGGGCGGGTAAATTTATAAGCACCGTGGCTGGTACCGATAGCGATTGCCAATGCGTCAACCTTGGTTTTCTTAACAAAGTCGGCCGCTTCTTCCGGATCCGTCAACAATTGATCCATTGATAGCTTGCCTTCTGCGCCATGGCCGTCTTCTTCACCCATTTCACCGGTTTCCAATGAACCCAAACAACCCAGTTCACCTTCGACAGTCACACCACCTGCATGCGCCATTTTCACAACTTCGCTGGTAACGTCTACGTTGTACTCAAACGATGCTGGTGTTTTCATATCGGCCATCAATGAACCGTCCATCATCACTGAGCTGAAACCAGATTGAATTGACCGCAAACAGATAGCGGGTTCTGATCCGTGGTCCTGGTGCATAACCACCGGAATATGTGGATATTGTTCAATCGCCGCAATAATCAAATGGCGTAGAAAAGATTCACCAGCGTAAGAACGTGCGCCTGCCGATCCTTGCATGATGACCGGACTATCAACTGCATCAGCTGCCTGCATGATGGCGTGAACCTGTTCCATATTGTTTACATTGAATGCCGGTAACCCGTAATCGTTTTCAGCTGCGTGATCTAATAGTTGTCGCATGCTAATTAGTGCCATAACTTTCTCCTTAATCTGTTTTTATTTGCTTAACCCAAAATAACATATTATTAATTACATCAATTTTTCGGCGAAATAACGTCGCCTACTCGAATAATTTTCATTACGTTCGTGCCGCCTAATTTCCCCATTAAATCTCCCTTGGTAAGCAATACCAGGTCGCCATCTTCCACTACTTTTCGTTCACGCAATACGTTGAGCGCTTCATAGTTAACCAACTCGTGATCCGTATTGGGTTTTTCGAAATTAATTGGATACACTCCACGATAAAGTGTCACCTTGCGCCGTGTTTCAACGTGATGAGTCAAAGCATATATAGGTATACTGGAACTAATTCTCGACATCCATAAAGGCGTTGAGCCTGACTCTGTTAATGCAGCAATCGCTTTCACACTTAAGTGATTCGCGACATACATTGTTGCCATAGCAATTGCTTCATCGGTGCGTTCAAAACGGGTGTTAATACGGTGGTCTGATTTGGTTGTGACATTTTGTTTTTCAGCTTCACGGCAAATTCGATCCATTGCTGATATCGCCTTATCTGGATATTCGCCAGTAGCGGTCTCCGCCGATAACATGACTGCGTCGGTACCATCAAAAACGGCGTTGGCTACATCAAACACTTCAGCGCGAGTGGGTATCTGACTGTGGATCATGGACTCCATCATTTGAGTCGCGGTGATCACCACACGATTCATACTTCTCGCTAATGTTATAATATGTTTTTGAATGGCCGGTAATACTGCGTCGCCCATTTCAACACCGAGATCTCCGCGCGCAATCATTACCGCATCGGATGCCGCAATGATTTCTTCTAACGCGTCGATCGCTTCGGTGCGTTCGATTTTAGCAATAATGCCACCTTTACCACCAGCCTGACGAAACAACTCTCTCGCTTCGTTTACATCTGCAGCCGACCGAGGAAAAGACAGGGCCAGATAATCAGCCTGAAAAGCGGCGGCGGCCTTTATATCGCTACGGTCTTTATCAGTTAAAGCATTTGCCGATAAGCCACCCCCTTGCCGATTAATCCCTTTGCGATCTGAGAGCATTCCGCCCATAACGACTTTACAAACGATTTTTTTACCGTCTATGCGTTCAACAGTGAAAACAATGCGGCCATCATCTAACAGCAGTGTATCACCAGGGGTGGTATCATTAGGCAGCTCTTTATAAGCGATACCAACGTGGTCAATGGTGCCTGCATCAGACTTCAGCGCCGCATCCAACGTAAATGTAGCGCCGTCTTTTAATTCAATAGAGCCGTTTTTAAAACACTCAATACGTATTTTAGGCCCTTGCAAGTCGGCCAATACGCCAACAGGTCGTTTGTTAGCGCGCGCTATTTCACGCACCTGCTTGGCACGTTGTGCATGCGACGCTTCGGTACCATGCGAAAAATTGAGGCGTACTACGTCGGCGCCAGCCGCAATAATACGTTCCAGGACTTCAATATCGTCAGTCGCGGGCCCTAGCGTAGCGATAATTTTTGTTCGTCTTAGCATATTTATTTTGCGCGCTCTTCAAGAATTTCGACTGCTGGTAATTTCTTGCCTTCAAGGAACTCTAGGAATGCACCGCCGCCCGTGGAAATGTATGAAACTTTATCCGCTATCTTGTACTTTGATACCGCTGCCAGGGTATCACCACCACCGGCTATGGAAAACGCCGGGCTTTTAGCAATCGCCAACGCCAATGCTTTTGTACCTTCACCAAACTGGTCAAACTCAAATACACCAACAGGGCCATTCCAAACAATAGTACCGGCTTTCATTAATATCTCGGACAACACTGCCGACGTATCAGGGCCAATGTCAAAAATCATATCGTCATCTGCGACATCGGTTACTTTCATTAATGTTGCTTCTGCATCATCAGCAAATTTTTTGGCACACACCACGTCCGTTGGAACAGGGATATCACCACCGCGTTCTTTCGCAGTACTAATTAGTGTTTTTGCCGTACCGACCAAATCTTCTTCGTAAAGCGATTTGCCTACGTTATGGCCTTCGGCCGCAATAAACGTATTGGCTATACCACCGCCTACTATTAACTGGTCGACGATTTTTGAAAGTGACTCAAGAACCGTTAACTTCGTAGACACTTTAGATCCACCCACAATAGCTACCATGGGTCGTGCTGGATTATCCAGTGCTTTACCCAGCGCTTCCAGTTCACCAGCCAGCAATGGACCAGCACATGCAACAGGTGCCGTTTTTGCAACACCGTGTGTGGACGCCTGGGCCCGATGTGCGGTACCGAAAGCATCCATCACGTAGACATC
>JAADIM010000022.1 GCA_013151345.1 Gammaproteobacteria bacterium | reverse complement strand
GCGTCGCTTGGCCCAGCGCATGAGTCGGAACCACACAAAGCTATCTAATCCAGAATATGTTTTTCCTGGAATATGATGTCTATGATAGTTCGCCCAACCCCTTAGTATCGGGTTCAGTCGACTGATCAATTGTGCTTGTGTGAGTTGCCCGGAAGATTGACAGATTGTTTTGATTTTTTCCTTTATCGATTTGATCGATGGTTTACTAGGCGTGATTTGTATTTTTCCAAGAAGACCGTCTTGGTGCTGATGTTTACGAATCGAATGTCCTAGAAAATCAAAACCTTTGCTGATGTGTGTCACTTTGGTTTTCTGCTCCGAGAGCTGAATACCACGAGGCTTTAGAAGAGGGTACGTCAGGCAGGTTGAAATCTATATTGATGCACACCAAGGATTACGGCTGGTACAACATTCAGACCATACACTAGAAAAATAGCTTAACGATTTAGACTGCAATAACCGCATTTCAGATTGGCAATTTAAACAAACAGTTTTAGTATTGAAAATTCTATTTGTCGAGATGATTAGGCCAGCGTGGAGTGCAAATTTTCCTTGGAATTTTTGGCTACAATCAGCGACGCGATTGTTACCAAACCATATGACGGTTGCTAGCACAGCGGCGAGGACTGGGAACGTGAATAAAAAACACTATATACTTGCAAAACAAATAGTTTAATGCAACAAATTGTGATTTTATTACCGCATCTAATTGGAATTTACATGAATATAGCTAGGGTCTACCATTTCCCACTCTCAATGCTAACACTTAATTCTGCTCGAACAGATGATCCCCTGAAAGACATCACGCCCCCGAAAAGTGATTCTTTACCCCCCATTGAAAAATGGTGGTAACTGGCATCACCCAGACCACTTGCAGCATGCAGAAGCACAACTGGCTTCCCAACTCTCAATCGAAGGGAAGTATCACTCCTGCTACCAACATCATTTTGATAACGAGGATGAGGCAAAGCGTTACACTAACCATCACTATTATCATTATTACTATGGCCGGGAACGAAAGGATGGCTGAGTCTATAAACACATACCAGTACGTTATTCTGTATTTAATATTTGAACCAAATAAAGTGGCTACAGGAGACAGTTGTGATGACTCAATACCACGCGCGTATAACGTATTTTCAACACTGGTTTAGTTTCAGATTCAACTTCTTGATTTTGTTGATGACACTATTACTTGTATTTGTATTTGTATTTGGATGCAGGAGATATTATCGCTTATTTAAAGTATCCGTTAAACATAAGTAGGCTTATATTTAAGAATAGAGATCTGTTCGTTATACCTCAGATACAATCAAAGGCACATATAACTCATCAGCCGAAAGACCGCCGTGTACACCGATTTGTGAAAATGGTTTTTCGGATACCAAGGTGTCTTTGATAACGTAGTTTTCTTTCATAATAAGAACATAATCACCAATCCGACTGTGAATTGAAGGATGAGGATGGCCGATTCCAAAATAGCCATCCTTGATTAGTTCATCATTTTTAAATACTGAACAGTAATCTACCAATGCTTCGTTTACGTATTTCTCAAACTGTTCCGTTTTTAATGGATCCACATAACAATAGGCAACTCTCGGTTCACCACATAACGGCCTGATTAACGTGTCTTTCAGTACTGGATGCTTTTCCAAATGAATCACTTTGGACGGATCGATATCAATAAAACCATGATCGGCCGTTACTATAACGACGCTGTCTGTTCCCCTTAAGTCATTTAACAATTTATTAAAATGGCTATCAAGTAATTCAAAATGAGCAAAAGCTTCAGCACTGTTTACACCATAGTCATGACTTATTGCATCAAAGCCGGGCCAGTAACAATAGATCAAGCTTTTTTCTTGCGCTGCAGAAACGATTTTTTTGGCTTGTACAAATAGATCATCCAAATTTTGATATCCAACACGCATTGCATTTCGTGTCGCCTCAAGAGAATAGACCGAATTAACAATATTCTTTTGGGTAACAACATACGATGGCACATTTATTTTTTCAAAAATTGACTGGAAATTATAAAGTATATCTATGCATTCATTTTCCAGTCGTTTCCATACCGAACTACCACGCGGCTTAAACGGAAGCACAGTTATAACGTCATTAATCTCTTTTAAATACATATACCAACCCATCAATCCATGCTGCAAAGGTGTCTGGCAGGTAAAATAACTGGTAATAGCTGATGCGGTGGTCGTCGGAAAAACAGATGTTAATGATCCCTGCAAATGCTGCGCGAAAACGCTCCCTTTACCTTGACTGGTTAAATAATTATACCCCAGACCATCGACAACAAAAAAAATGATATTTTTAGAGGATGTAAGCTGATCAGCTGGTAACAATCTGGCACAGGAAATATCCGACGGCCCCGCACCGAGCGCATCTGCTACGGAGCACATCAGATTAACGATACTTCCGCCTGAGTAATCTGGTTTATTCAATGTTGTCATATCGCTTCCATGCATTAAGGACCCTATATTGCAAATCAAATGAGCGCAGAATAAATGTTATGACGCATCCTTAGCGCAACGAAAACCCAGGTCCGCGTGCACAGACTGTGGCGTTAAATCAAACCGATAGGCACCTCGTTGAAAAAGACTAATAGCATAATGACCTTCTCTTCCCCATGCCGCGCCCCGAAGTACCTTATAGTTTTTACCAAAATCATTGCTCTTATAATCTGAACCGGGGTAGCTTTGATACCAGTCATCCACCCATTCTGATACGTTCCCTGCCAAATCGGCAACTTTATAGCTTGATATGTCGGTTTTATACGAACCAACCGGCGCAATACCATCGCCCCATTCTTCGTCGCCGGTATTACTCATACTGACCTTCCACTCATTGCCCCAGACAAACTCATTGCCATTACTACCGCGCGCCGCTTTTTCCCACTCTTGCTCCGTGGGTAAGCGGCCTCCGGTATATTTACAAAATCCATTTGCGTCATACCAGTTCACGTAAATAACGGGCAACGTATCCATATAAGATAATCGATCCTGAATGGCCTTAATGAGCTGCTCTTTACTCATTTTCCTTGTATCGATGTCTAGCTTAAATACTTTTATTACTAGAGTACGCAACTTTTCGGCATCAAGCTCAAGTACTCGGCTTATTTTCATACTGAGAATATAGCCTGATTCAATCCAATGGGTAGGCGGACTATATTCCGCTTTTTTTACATACTCCTTGTATTGTTTGTTTGTGACTTCATATTTATCAATATAATACGCTGGAAGATTGATTTTACGTTCAGGATGCTCGTCAACATACCAGGGTTTAGCATTCCCTACACCTAGTGACTTATTAGTCTCATCATCCACTTTATTACTCCCCATAATAAACTCACCAGAAGGTATCAATACCATACCTTCTTTTGCGGTAACCGGCGGACCATCTTTAGCCACTGCTTGATAATGAAATAATATAATTATCAACAAAGATACTAATCTAACCGTATTCAATTCATGTTTCATCATTGCAAATACTCTATATAGTTATTATTTAAATTTTATTGACTATAAGAAGCGTCTATAATACAGCGTCTTTAGCACAACGAAATCCAAAGCTTTTGTTTTTAGTCGAACGTAAAAAGAAAGAACGATTAAAGGTCGGCGCAGAAATTCCGCATTTGTAAAACGAGCAATTCCACCATGATCCACCTTTGAGTGTTTTATAGGTTTGGCCGTAATTCTCTGAGGCATGAGTATTACCCGGGTAGGCCTGATACCACGACGCAGTCCACTCCCAAACATTTCCAGACATATCATATAGTCCATAAGGGCTCTTACCTTCTCCAAACGCACCAACCGGTGTTGTATCCCCTTCCAGCTTGCGCTCCAGCCAACGTTGCGGTGAATTAACTTTGTCCGTGTGATATACATCTCCCCATGGGTAAATACGCACATCGGTACCACGCGCTGCTTTCTCCCATTCTTTATCACTGGGCAATTTTTTGCCAGCCCATTCACAATAGGCACTGGCATCTTTCCAAGATACAAAAGTAACCGGATGGTCAATTTTGTTTGCAGGAAATGTCCTATTTTCAAAATGACTAGGTGATCGCCACTTAGTTTCGTCTATAAATTTTTTATATTGAAAATTCGTCACCTCATATTTGTCAATCCAAAATCCGTTTAACATTACTTTATGCTCTGGAGCTTCGTCAGGTAAGCGCGAATTTGATCCCATTACAAATTCACCTCCAAGGATAAAAACCATCTGATTAGGCTGGTCACCAATTCTGGATTTTTCATAATACATCGTTACATTCATTCCGGGTCCCTTGCCGCTAGCTTTCTTAAACCCCCGCCCATCATCAGCGTTTGTCTTGGGTGAAGTCTTGGACAAAGATTCCGTTAACTGCTGACCCTCTAATTGCGCGATATGGATAAAACGCGCACTTACATCGTTATCAACATGGCATTGCAAACAGTCTTCGTTCAGATTTGAAGATAACTCCGTAGGTGGTAGCTGACCACTAGATTGCATAATACTGTTGTGGCAGGCAATACAATCCTGATCAGCGATATGCAAATCAGTAGTAGCGGCGTTTATAATGTCACCGGAAAAATTACCATAAAAAAAACTTAATCCAAGTAACAGAAAAATCACATGATAATTTTTCAATTTTATCCTTTCAAAGCAGATGATATATCTACGTATCAAACTATGTGTAAACAGCGAATTTTTTGTTTTCTTATATTATAAATGTGAAATATATACCCGGGAACTTAAACTTAGGAAGGGTGAGTTTCACGTACCATCATAGCTCAAGCGTACGTCTGGCGCATAAATGCACCAGCCAATCCCCTTGGTCATTATAACAATTTAGAGAATGTCAGGTGTATTAATTAAGCATAAATTGAAAAAATACAAAAAACCTGCTGTTTTGGACAATATTATCGATATTCATCAAAATATATTCCCATAATAAAAAATGGTTATTTTGATGCTCTTAAACTATGCCTTTAGATAGGTGCTCAAAGCGGTAATTATCCACACTGACATGGGTAAAACTTAACTGCCCGCACCTCTTGATCCAATTAATATCTTAATAAGCAAACAGTCTGTTCTGTCGTGTGTTATCAAATTTTTACAGAGGATTCCGCAAATGTTAGTGCTCGGTCGTAAAGATCAAAAATATTCTTGGTCACTTTGCATGAATACCAGACCTAAAAGTGCGCAAATTACATTTTTTTCATTACTTAATGCACTTACCTATATTTTTCTTTTCAGTTTTATTTTTTTGCTACTCGGTTGCAATTCAAGTGCAAAACAAGGACGGTTTGAACTAAATTTACTCTCTTCTGTTTTTGGCGATATCAGTATAAGTCAGGGTAAGACAGGCACTGCTGTTGTGGCGATAAACCGCAACGTTGATTCATCCAAATTTGCTCCCACTATTGATATGCGCCTAATTGATCCACCAAGCTGGCTCGCATATCAATTTGAAAAAAACCCAGTCGAAGGAAACACCAGTACAATAAAGCTTGATATTGGTAAAGACGCAAAACCGGGGATTTATCGACTTGTTTTACACGGAACAGGGAATACACCAGAGACCGTAATCGAAGACAGCGTTACGTTTCACTTGGTAATAGAAAAGTCCAAATCTGATAGCAGCGAAAATCCGAACAGCGCAATGATTAAATTAAAAGAAAAAGTGTTAGCCTTGCTGAATTTGTAATTGCTGACCTTTCATCAGTAAAATCTAAACAATTAGGGTACCTCTTGAGCTGGCTCAGCCATTAGTTTCTGTATTTCACTATTTAAAGCATCCAGCTTCGCTTCACATTGAATATTAGAATGAAATTTACCGTCCATATAAAGAAATAATGCGGGCAGATGAAATATTTCAAATTCTTCGGTCAATGCCTGATCTTGTGCCGCATCTATATGAAACACATTTATCAACGGATGTTCTTTTTTATATACTGCCAGTATATTTTCCCAATAATGGCAAGACGAACAACCTTCCGTTTCAAAAAAAACGATAGCCACCCCCCTAATATCTTCCATAGTGGAATGAAAATCGAACTGATTAAGCGATATAAATTTTGACATAGCCGCCTTTAAATCCGTTTTATTAAAGTAAATATTGCACATAGTTTACTGCTTCATAATCATTAAATAAATAATTTATTCAAATTGACTAAATTACTCATGTATTTATTTCTGCTTCGTTGTATTTACACCTCAATTTGTAATAGTGAAAATCACAAAAAATAGCCTATACTAATAATATAAAGAGCGATTCGATATAAAAAATAAATAAACATTAGTTAAAGAGTAAGGTAATACGAAGAATTTTTTTCAACGATTAATCTTCATTTAATATCTCATTTTTAAATAGGAGGTGCATCATGAACATCATCAGAAGAGACCCATTCAATACACTCACGCAGTTGCATGATGAATTTCAGACACTGTTTGGTAAACAACTTAACCCTTTTTCAACTACGGATGAAAGCAGTGTATTGACCAGTGACTGGCATCCAGCCGTGGATATCAAGGAAGATAAAAATAAATTTGTCGTTCTTGCTGATATTCCTGGCGTCGACCCAAAGGACATTGATATCACTATGGAAAATGGAATCTTAACTATAAAAGGCGAACGCAAAACAGAATCCAAGGAGGAAAAAGAGAATTTTAAAAGAGTAGAACGAACCTATGGTTCTTTTTATCGCCGCTTTAGTCTTCCGGACACAGCAAATGCTGATTCAATCAGCGCGGTCAGTAAAGATGGCGTTCTGGAAATAACTTTAAATAAAAAAGAAACAGAAAAACCACGAAAGATCCCAGTGGCACACTAAGCCGTAGTCATTTTTACGAGAAAGGCTGAGCTAGCAGGCCGTAATGGGATTTAAAAAGGCCTTGTGCTCGTATTTTGTATTCTGCCATTTTAATTATACACGGTAATTGTCAATTGGCGTTGTCGGCCTCGCGCCTTGTGTTCCCATAAATAAACACCCTGCCATGTGCCCAATACACACCGACCATTTTTGACCGGAATCATTAATCCCGTTTGCGTAATCGCGGTACGTATATGAGCAGACATATCATCAGGCCCTTCGTTATTATGGGTATACGCCGGATCTCCGTCGGGTGCAATACGGGCCATAAATCGCTCTAAATCATTTCGAACACTAGGATCTGCATTCTCACACAATATCAACGACGCACTCGTATGATGAATAAACACATGGCACAACCCGGTCTCTACTGCGGCGCTTTCTACGATTTGTTGTACATCACTCGTCACTTCGTAAGTACCTCTGCCATCGGTATTTACGTTAATTTGTTCCTGAATCAGCATAGTAAATTAATAAAACCTTAAGGCCCCCTAAAATTGACACGAGTCAAATCTTCTTTGATAACAGCCCTATCCTAACGTATTAACCAAACAACAATCAATCGAATACTCATTGCAACATCTTGATTATTATGTCTAATACTTTTTTAACTCAATTAGGCCTGAACTATGCACTCAGACAGTTATATACAAGCAAATACAAGTAAAAATTAGACTCTGTATAAATTACGCTAAATATCAGCTTAGTAATACCGATAAATAGGAAGAGATAAGGCAGCCTTAATTGTTAAGTTGTACTGTAATTCTAATTCCGACACAAATGTAAATACTGAGGGCAGTTTTATGAATGAAATAATTATGGAATCTATTATTGTCGCATTTATGATTGGCGGTATTGTTGGAGCAGTCACTGCGCTTCATTTATCAAGCACTAACAAAGAAATAGCGAAGGTTAAAGTAAAGAGCGACACAAGGCAGCACTAACCTAAACCTACTCCGTTTTTACCAGACCCTTCATCATCAAGCACCATTCGCCGATTACGCCTAGGTTAGCTGGACTAGGTTAGCTGGATAAGCTTTAACCGTTTAGTCTTTTGCGCCCAACACATCTTCCACCAGTCTTTTCAATTTTGGAAATAGGTCTGGTATTTCTATGTCCATTACTTGTTCAACAACCCATTTGTCATCTGTCTCGGACATAATGTCAGAAATATTCCGTGCCAAATAACGATTAAATTCATAACCAGGCTGCTTGTTTTCAAAAGAACATTCTGAATACGCTTCAAAGCGTTGATTGAGCGTATTGATAAAATTATCAACATAGTCACCCTCACCCAACAAATCAATTTGATTACCTTCCATTGTTTTTGCCAGGTCTTTTGCTAACGCTATTACAAAAGGCCCACGCTGTTTTTCATCCACTTTCTCATAAATTAATCGATCAACACTATGCACGCCGTAGGCCAGCAACTCGGTCAACACAGCAATCACCTGTTCATCTTTAGCAAATCTGAAACCTTCCCCTTCCATATGTTTAAAAACATTCTGGACGAGTTTCCACATATTAAATGCTATGACACTTGATAAATCTTTCAGTGTTTTAGACTCATTTGAGCCTTTAATATTGCGCTCACTGCGTGAGGAGCGATGCCATTTTGATTTTATGCGAACTGCCATATTGAAAACTCTTAACCTAAATACTTAGCAATTAATTATAGATTGATATCAACCATAATAATATTAACATAGTGATTAATATTACTAATGATAGCCTATTTTCCTCATTAATTTTAGCGTTGCCTCAAGACATAGGGACAATGCTAAACTAGAAATACAGGTATCATACACTATGTTTAATTTAAACCAACTCTCAGACACAGTTCAAAATAATTGCCACATATCTGATGCTTATCATGCTGGCAATTATAGTATGTGCACTTTTTTACTTAAAATGCGCGAGTATTATAGATGGGAACAGCAGATCCCGCTGTCGCAACCATTACCAAAAAGCGAACTTGGGGAATGGCTTGTCGATCGCGAATCTATGTGGCAAGAAATAACATCACTAAATCCTGATGAAGAATATTTATCACTAAGAATAAACAACAAAGACTTAGGCCCGTTTGATTCAACAGCGATCAATGAAATCATACAAAAAGAAGGGTACATTTATAGCAGTGGATATGGGCTATTTAGCAAACCACATTTCTTTCTCGGAAAATTGCAAAAGAAAAACATTATCGAAGACTACACGCTTGCAGTAAGTTCGCGTGAATATGCCAGAGATCTGACTGCACCACCAGCTATGTTACAAGGATCAACTATTTTCATAAGACAAGAGTCTGTGCGTCGGTTTATTTGGGAGAAAATTGAAGAGTGGCAATGGAAAAAAAAACCAGATGTACCAATGGCACGCGCAATAGAACTATATGGCGGCGACAGCAATATTGAACACATTTTAGATAAAATGGTACATCAAGAAACTAAATCTATGTTCTACCATGAAGTAGGTGAAATTAAAGCAGGCAATATATTGGGAAAGCAGTGGGAGGAAATGCTGATTACCCTTGCCCGATCAAAAGCTGAAATTTTAGTTAGAGCAGTACGTGATCTACTAGCCGATTGTATCTATACCTTACCTACGTTGCTGGAACGTGATTATAAACCATCGCTGCATTTTTATTTCGCTAATTTTTCAGGCATACGAAAAACACTGTTCCCGGAAGCATATGACGCATACAATAGCTGGATAAAATCCAATGATACAGCGCCTTTGTACCGCGCATGTGACTCCGGGAAAAATAGATGGCACGAAAAAGCCCAGGAAATCCTTGCTTTATATAGACAAGAACGCTCTCTCCTTGAAAAGCAAATTGAATTGTTGTTTTAGAAAATATAAGTTTCAAGCTAACCCTAAAAAATATCGTATACTGCATACATTTTAAAACTATATTTTAAGAAAACATGGAGAATTTAAATGTCTGACGACATAACAAGTTACGACAATGACCTCATGAGTGGTATTGCCGCATTCGAATCAAAAGACTTTACACGTGCAATGCGTTTACTATCCCCTCTGGCAGATGAAGGTAACGCAGAAGCACTTTATCGAATGGCTATCATGTTTCAAACCGGACTCGGTCGTGTCAAAAACGAAGAATACGCGTTTGACGCAATGCAAAAATCAGCGGATAAAAAACATGCCTACGCTCGTCATAGTTTGGCAATAATGTATTTATATGGCGAATGCGTAGAAAAAGACGAACTCAAAGCGATTGAGTGGTTCAAACTGGCGACAGAACAAGGGTTACCGGGCTCCATGATGACACTGGGCATGATATATGAAAATGGCCAGGGCGTAGAAAAAAATGAAGTAGAAGCCCGGCGCTGGTATAAGATGGCTGAAGAAATTGAGGCAACGTAATTCGGGGCCTGCTGACTATAATTGAGTACAGGCTGTTAACCGTTACGCGATCCAAGGATTACGGCTGCCGACCCAAGTAGAGCTTGAATCAATCGTCGATACTCGTTTTACGCCAACATGGATGTCGTGCACATTTCGCGGAGAAGGCCTCAGTGCATGGACATCAACCACCGCCGGTAATCAAAGTGCTTTCGTGGTACATTTTAGTTTTGGTGGGACCGGAAACGATGTGCAGCAGAACCGCCATGCTGTTCGTTGCGTCTCTGGGCCTTAAAACTATGGATGAGAATGTGATGGTCGGTCGCGTGATGATCTGGCATCATCACGCTTATAAACTAAATTGGAAGTTTGAGTGAATTTTAATTAAGGCTTTACGATGGCAGTTTCTACATCGAAAAACGATAACTAACAATAGCTAGATTTCTGTTTCCCCAACCTGGCTTATTTCCCAGCCCAGCTAGTGAAACCATCTGTCTTTTGATCCAGCCCGTCTTGATAACCGGCATCATAAGCGTCAGTGATACATTGCTCTTCAACCTTCGGGCTATGTAAAAACCCAGTGGCCCAACCAGTGACATATTCCTTGTTTACATTGCCTTTTTCCATTTGATCAATGGTATCGTAGTAAACATTACTCATAATTGTTCTCCAGTGCTTAAATTTTAAAAGTTTATATTCTCATTGCTTTACGCTTTAGCATTGCTATGTTCTAACAAACGTTATTATAGTAAATTAGGTAACTCTAATAATAGCCAATGATATACCTTTTTCAACTTGTATCCACCTAATTTATAGGTAAATAATTCTGATACCTTAAAAGGCTAACAATAAAAACAAAAATAAAATCAATGGATTGCATATTGACAAAATAGGTCAGGAAAAATAATACTCAATTGTGAATATCTCTTTTTACTAACATTTAATTATGGAACCCTGATTTTATCCTCATGAATAACCCGATTAATACGCAAGTTAAGCCTTATATTATCAAGGAGATAAAGCCGGATACGTTTATATTTGAAATTGAAAACGCGCTTACGTCTGAAATTTGCACAGAAATCATTCATAGATTTGAGACAAGCGAAAACCAGCAATACAAAGGCAGAATAGGACAACTTGCCGACACTGATGCCTCGATAAAAAAATCCACCGACCTTGCCGCAAGCGCACATAAAGACTGGAAAGATATAGACCAAATACTGCATCACTCTCTCGGACTTGCACTGCGCGACTTCAGGAAAAAATATCCATTTTTTAAGGGCCCCTTTAAAGACATGGGATATAACATTCAAAGAACATTACCAAACGAACACTATCATTGGCACATAGACGGCGGCAGCCATGACTTTAGTCAGCGACAGCTTGTCATTATCTGGTATCTAAATGATGTAGAAGGCCCGGGCGGTGAAACCGAGTTTCTATTTCAGGACCTAAAGGTAAAACCACAACAAGCAAAAATGCTCATATTCCCCCCCTTTTGGACACATGAACATCGCGGTGTCACATTGGAAAAAGGTGTTAAGTATATTGCGACAACCTGGCTTGTGTTCGCATAAAAATAAATCCTATGTTGGCACTAGCGCTTCTCACAATCACCTGCATCATTGCTTATATTTTCGAAATCATCTTTGGATTGGCAGGCACGATCATTATGATTTTGATAATGACTTTTTTGTATGACAGTAAAACACTGGTTGTATACTCAGTCTTGCCACAGATACTGGTGGGTGCGATTGGATTAATTCGAACGAAAAAAACAATCGAATCAGGATTTTTTATCAAAATGGTGCTGTTTGCTTCGCTAGGTGCGGTAGTAGGCATAACGGTATTTTACTATTTACCACAAACCCTATTCCACCAGTTACTTGCTTCCGCTATCACCCTGTTCGGTTTATTTTTGGTGATATCGCCAAAAATATTAAAATTTAACAGTATAGTCGCCCGCCTACTCGATATAACCGCGGGAGCATCACAGGCATTATTCGGTATCAGTGGCCCAATCGCCATGACCAGATTGATGGGCACTTTTGAAGATAAAACAGTTATTCGAAATTACGCCCTCGCCTTTTTTTTAACCCTCAATATTTTTCGTGTTGGCGGGTATGTAATTAACAGTACATTCACGCCTGATATTCTGGAAATGATTTATATTTCTGCCCCCTTTATTGCAATTGCACTCTGGTTTAGTAATCACTTACACTATAAAATCAATGATGTATTATTCAAAAAAGTTGTATCCTGGGTAATCCTGTTCGGTGGCGTTACGATGTTGTTAAAACAAAGTTAATAACACTTCTATTGGTAAAAGATGAGGTAGTATGGAAGTGTCAAAAATGCGGTTCTTCGTAGATTGGAGTGAGGAACGAAGTCCAACAGCGGAACTTTTAATGAACCCTGGTCTGTTGGACTTCGTTCCTCACTCCAGCCTACAGAATAATTTGCGGCACCTTCAATAAGGACGAAAAGCTAATGCTTATTCAAATACCATCTGTTTTAGATCAGAACAAAATTGAAAATATCCGCAGCATGCTGGATAAAGTGGATTTTGTTGATGGCAAATTGTCTGCTGGCCTTGCTGCAAAACCCATCAAACACAACCTTGAAAGCGTATTAAACCAAAAACAATCAGACTATCTCGATCAGCTCGTTATGCGCAGTCTAGCTGAACACACAGTTTTTCAAAATGGCGCATTACCGCACCAGGTGTCTCAACCCATATTTGCTCGCTATACACAGGGAATGCAATATGGCGACCATATCGATGATCCTATTATGGGCTCTGCAGGTGGTCGATTTCGTTGCGATATCGCCGTTACATTATTTATTAGTGATAACACCGACTATGAAGGCGGTGAGCTAGTAATTAACACTGCATTTGGCCTGCAAAAAGTAAAACTCTCTGCTGGTGACGCTGTTCTTTATCCAGCGTCCAGTATTCATCATGTCAATGAAGTTATCTCAGGTGCGCGACTTGTCAGCGTCTGCTGGATTCAAAGCTTAATCCGTGACCCGACAAAAAGAGAATTACTTTTTAACCTGGAAAAAGCCCGCAGTAAACTCATGCTTAACAATCCTGAGACAGAAGAAACCAAACAAATCGACCATACCTATGTAAATTTGGTGCGCATGTGGAGTGAATTTTAGTACCTCGTAAAATCAAATAATCAACTCTATAAAAACACGGGCACAAACAAAAGTTTAACCTTAACTCAGCAAACCTTAACTAACGCAAAGAGCATAACATGAGCAAAATAATCAAATCCGACGAACAATGGAAAGAGCAACTTACCGAGGAACAATACCGCGTATGTCGGCAAAAAGGCACAGAGCCCGCGTTTTCGGGTAAGTACGCTAGTCAGGATAGCGGCAAAGGGCATGGTACTTTTAGCTGTGTTTGTTGTGACAATCCACTTTTCACTTCGGATGCAAAATTTGATTCGGGTAGCGGCTGGCCAAGCTTTTTCGAACCCGTTACTTCAGATTCGACCATCGAAGTAGAAGACCATAGCCTTGCAATGATGCGCAAAGAGGTATTATGCAGCAAATGTGACGCACACCTTGGCCATGTATTTGATGATGGCCCGGCACCAACAGGCCTGCGTTATTGTATTAACTCTGTGTGCCTGAAGTTTAACGAATAACTAGCAGTCTGTACTTACCACCACAGGCCGCTGAGGATTTGTAATCCATTCACTCCACGAACCGGCGTACAACCTTGACCCGTTCATGCCAGCATGCTCCATTGCCAAAATATTATGACATGCCGTTACACCAGAGCCACACATGTGAATAACTTTTTTATAATTAACTTGATTGATATTTTCGTTGTACAAGTTAAATAATTCTTCTGGTGTTTCAAAATTGCTGCTAACAGCAAGATTGTCATCATAGGGCATACTAATCGCACCCGGGACATGTCCGGCAACCTTATCCAGTGGTTCAACTTCGCCAAGAAAACGTTGTTCCGCACGTGCGTCTATGATGACAATATTGTTGTCTGACAAGCTGGATTCAACAAAATCGGTATCAACCAATAAATCATGGTTCACATTCGGAATGAATGTCGAAGGTGTTAAAGCAGGCAGTTGATCCTGCACGGGATATTTCTCTCTTTGCCACACCGGCAATCCGCCATCAAGCAATGCGACCTGCGTGTGGCCCATCCAGCGCAGTAACCACCACATTCGCCCGGCCACCGCACCGAATACGTCATCATAAACAACCACCTGTTTTGTACCGTCAACGCCCCAGGCGGAGAGTTTTTCTGAAAATGCCTTCACATCAGGCAGCGGATGCCGGCCGGTCGATTGCGTTACCGGCGAAGACATATCTTCATCCAGATGAACATAAATCGCACCCGGGACATGCGATTGTTGATAAGCATATCGCCCCGCTTCCGTTTCAGTTAACGTAAAGCGACAATCAAACACAATCCATTCAGGATCGTTAATATGCGCAAACAAATCCTTTGCAGAGATCAGCGTTGTAAACATTACTTGCCCTTAATTTAATACCCGCCTTTTCTTCGACTCTCGGGCAAACCTGCAATACGCCCCCCTTGCTTGGAAGGATCGCCTGGAAATAATATATACAGATATTTTGAATCCACTTTTTTATCCGGCCATTTTTCTTCCATAGCCTTAACCATCTTGCGCGTATTTGGTTGGTTTCCACCATTATTGATAAATTCATCGCGTAAATAATTCATCAAATCCCAATGTTCATCCGTCAGCGCCAGGCTTTCTTTTTCTGCAATAGCTGATGCGACAGATTCATCCCAATCTTCAATATTAACCAGAAATCCGCTGGCAGTTGTTTCGATTGTTTTACCGTTTGATTCTAATGACATATTTTTCTCCTATCTGTAACTAAAAACTTAAAAATTGTAACTTTTGTAACTTACGTAACATTTGTAACTATATTTCCAGACTATATTCTCAATTTCCAGGCCATATTCTCAAACTATGCTTCCAAACTATATTTCATTAATATCTTTCTGTGGTATGAACAAACCACAACCATACTCTCTGTATGGGCCTAAACCATTTTGTTGTAATAACAACGACTCTTCCTCGCTCATATCCGCCACCATCACGCTACGTGTTGCGATTAACTGCTTGTCTATCATTATTGTTTTTTCAACACCACATAACAATTTATTGGGCTTGACTCCCATCGAATGCATTTGATTAATTACATCCTGTGTAAATACGTCTTCTTGGTTACCATCGGTAACGATATAACGCGCGATCACAGTTGTAATATCACTCAATGGGCGTGTCAACGCACTATCGATTGTTAATGCATGCCCATCCACATCAAGTGTCTTGCCAGTCAATGTTGTCCTGGCATCATCTACGCGATGTTTTGGAAGTCGCAAAATAAATTTGGTTCGTCGCGAGGGTAGTAGCAAAGCACCATCACCAGTGGGACGTGTCCACCCATGACCTGATGTCATAATATGTACAATATGCATCCCGGCGTGTTTTTCTTCAACAAACCAGGGCAACAACTGCTGTAATGCTTGTGACAACGGAAACGCATGGTCCGAAGGTAAACTTTTGCATCTGATGCTGAACACTAGATCCAACACACTATCAGTAGCATTCGTTGTGTTTTTGTCGCTGTCTTTCCAAAGCATATTAACGCCTAAAATAAATTAATTTTTTGTAGTTCTTTTGTAACTACTTGCGTAACTACTGCTACAACTACTTTGTATAACTATTAATGTAATGTGTAATGTAATGTGTAATTTTTAATGTGGAAGTTTAGCCCAAATAGCTTCTCTATCCACCCACCAATCATCCTGTACCATCACATCAACGACATTACGTAATCTCGGTAAAAACTTTTCCGGATCATTCAGTTCCAGTTTATCAACCCAAAAACTAAATTTCTCCTGGCTATTCACACCACTGTGACGACGCGCAACGGTTGCGAATAAATTATTAGTAAAAAAGGTTAATTCTTCATGAACTTTACCCTCTGCCCGACTATCTGCAATATAATGCGCAACAGCGGCAGCAATCGCAGCACCATCAGACTCTTCTGGCGTTTCATCAACAATATGTTCAAGCATGGCAACCGTCAGTTCCGGATTAATCGGAAATGTCACGCTTAGCCAGACACCCTGTCCTAGTGCGGCAAGCGACAGTTCCTGGTCAGCAAGAAACATGATTTTACAAGCATGCACCGCTTCTTCCCATTCTTCCGCTTTTACCAAACTGTCAAATGCCTCACGCGCAACAGCGAACGCCTCTTCACCACGCTCCAGATCAGCCAACGCCGCGCCCATTTTAATTTGTATGTCACCCTTTTCCACCGCATTGACATCTGCTGGCAGCGCATTTAATTGATCTTCATAAGCCAGAATTTTTTGCTCGAGCAGCCGTGTTGATGTCACTGCATCATCAGCGCTATCAGCATCCGCCAGCCCTTCGTTGTTAGATATAAATTTATTTGTCATATATTTATCTTCTTAAAATTTTTCATACTTATCGCAGTAAAAAGCCGTATAAATAAAGTCACAATAAAAAGCCATCGTAACTGCCATCTTAAAAGTCATCTTCCGTCATTATTTTTGGTGGATCGATAACAGAATGCACACCAGAAAAAGCGCCTTCAATTTTGTCTTCCCAGTTTGCCGGTGTATCCTGATAATTCGGTTTTATATCTATCTTCAAATGCACTTCATTGGTTTGCTTCACCACCTCACGAATCACATTCATTAAATCATCGAATGAATTCAAATGTGGATTTTGAATCAAAACTTCACTTAAATAAATCATCTATGTCTGCTCTTTGATTATTCCGTTGATTATTCGATGCGTTCATAAAATCGACCTCGATAAACCAGCCGTTGTTGGTCAGACTCGGCATCATCGACAAATTCGCTGCGATTGTGCAACACATTATTACAAATCAGGCCTTGCCCAGCCGCCATCCGATGACGGAGAATAAAAGATGAATCAGATCTTAAAAACACCTTGATAAACTCAACGGCTTCTTGAACAAGGCTATCCGCTTTCCATTCGATCGATTTTGTTCTTGCCGTATAACGCATATGCAACTGACCGGATTGTGGGTCAATCGAAAACACCGGGCCTGATTGTGCAGGCCTTAATTCGACGCCATTTTCTATATTTGCAGGAATAGTCATTGCATCGGGCTGCATCAACGCCGTAATGTAGGCAGGATTTTCATCTCGCATTAATAAATACAAAATCTCATGGTCCACAAACGTATTTTCACCGCCGCTGGCTGCCGGTGAGACACAATGCAAAATCATTGCACGGATTTTTTTATGTAATTCGTTGTAATATCCATCTGTATGCCAATTAATCGCACGATTACTGTACGGTATATACTCGTGTGCTTGTTGAATTGTCGAGACGTGTAAGGCTGAAATTCCGCCATCATCAGCACGGATATTTCGATCAAGATGGTTTAAGCCAAACTGTTTGCCTAAATCACGAATAGCCTCACGATCTACAGACTCAGATTGCCTACATTGGTACACCGCCATATTTGCCCACTGGCACCGTTGTTTAATTTCATGCACTTCAATAGGGTTTAATGCATTAATATTTTCAACATTGATTATAACTTGCCCAATAGACTGAGGTGAATTGGCCAATTTTCGCTCACGCCAAAGCAGATATGACCGATTATCACTCAGATCAAAGGAATTGGATGGATCAGCATGTCGCTCACTACGTCGGCTTAACATTTAAGTAAGCCCTCCTCTCGCCCCTTAACTATATCCATATATGAAAAAGGGTCAATATGTAAGAATGTGTACCGAATAATAAATCGCCTGTTTTTTTAAGCTAAACGTTGCGCTAATTGAGCTATGAGCTATATGAACTTATGAGCTATATGAACTAATGGTCGCGCGAGCCAAGCTGGCTTATAGTTGGGCTAATCGCTATGCTCAGACAAAGGACGCCATAAAATAAAGATAGGTGCCCATGATGGAGATCACATTATCACACTCAAAATAATCGCAATTTACAACATATACAAAACCGTGGCGATAAACACACAGTATATCTTTTATATAAGGAAAATTAACCGCTAGCGCAATGGGTATATCACCAATGGGATATAAGCCCCTACGAACACCTCTCCCCTTTGGTGACTAGGAAGAGGCTAAAGTCTTGACTAAACTTGTTGCATAACGAATTGTGTATATTGATCAATAATAGGTACTGTGCAGGCGATCTTCTTCTTTCTACGTAAAGAATGAAGCAGAGTCTGTTCAGAAATCGCGAATTCGGATCTAGGAGAAACATACCGATGGCTGGGCAAAAACCAAAGAACCCTGAAGTACACGCTACTTACTTACCGAAAGACAAGAAGTCTACAAAACCTTTTCATGATACACCCATGCTCGATCAACTAGTTGATGGGCCATGGCCAAGTTTTGTAACCGGCCTAAAACGCCTCGCCCATGACAACAACATGTCAGTCGATTTACTGGGGCAATTAGAACATTCTTACAAAACCCGTATAGGTTACTGGAAAGGCGGCACGGTCAGTGTATTTGGTTATGGTGGCGGCATTATTCCCAGGTTTACAGAATTAATGGGTGATGACGGTAAACCCATGTTTCCCGAATCAAAAGAATTTCATACCCTGCGTGTCCAACCCCCCGCTGGTAATCATTATTCGACTAAAATGTTGCGAAAATTATCTGATTCCTGGAACAAATACGGTTCAGGATTGATTGCTTTCCACGGTCAAACCGGCAACATCATGTTCATTGGCACCACGACAGAAAAGACACAGCACTTTTTTGATGAAATTAACGAATACGGTTGGGACCTCGGTGGTGCTGGCCCTTGCGTCAGAACAGGTATGTCTTGTGTCGGCGCAGCCCGTTGCGAACAATCGTGTACTAATGAAATGAAAGTCCATCGTTCATTAGTTAATAACTTCCTCGACGATATGCATCGCCCCGCCCTGCCTTACAAATTCAAATTCAAAGTATCCGGATGTCCTAATGACTGCATGAACTCCATACAGCGCTCTGACTTTGCGGTTATTGGCACCTGGCGCGACGATATGCAGGTCGATCAGGAAGAAGTCAAAAAAATCGTTGCTGAAAAAGGCCGTAAAAATATAATAGATAACGTAGTCAGCCGTTGTCCTACCAATGCATTGTCACTCAACGATGATAATACATTGGACGTCGACAACCGAAACTGCGTTCGTTGTATGCATTGCATCAACGTAATGACAAAAGCGCTCTCACCCGGTAAAGATAAAGGTGTAACGGTGTTACTCGGCGGCAAACGTACCCTAAAGATTGGTGACACCATGGGCACGGTCATAGTGCCATTCATGAAACTGGAAACAGACGAAGATTACGAAAAACTGACAGGGCTTGCTGAAGAGACGATCGATTTCTGGGCTGAAAATGCACTTGAACACGAGCGTGTAGGTGAAACCATTGATCGTATCGGTCTCGTTAACTTCCTGGAAGGTGTTGGTATCGACCCAGACCCCCATATGATTAACCATCCACGCACAAGTAACTATGTACGACTGGATGATTGGGATGCAGAAGCTGAAAAGTGGAAAAACCGCAAAGCGGCAAACTAACGCTTACGTTAACCTATAATAAGTTAGCTAATTATATTTAAGCTTATAACAATATTTTTTTTTGGAGGCATTAAATGGCTGAAGCAAAGGCAGCTCCCAAGTATCCAACTGAAAGCGGATGTCCCGATGGAATGCAGTATCTACATCCCACGTTGCTGAAGAATTTTGGTAATTGGAAATATCATGACCGTCCTCGACCTGGTGTGTTACACCATGTTGCACATAGCGGCGATGAAGTCTGGACAGTGCGTGTTGGCACTCAGCGTCAACTAGGCCCGTATGAGATAAATCTGCTGTGCGACATCATCGATAAATATGCAGATGGCTTTGTGCGTTTTTCCATTCGAAGTAATCTGGAAATCACCGTCGACAAAGAAGAAAAAGTGGCGCCTCTGATTCAGGCTTTTGAAGATGCCGGATACCCTGTTGGTGGCACAGGCAATTCAGTCACAATGATATCTCATACCCAAGGCTGGTTACATTGCGACATACCTGGCACCGATGCGTCCGGTGTTGTAAAAGCCCTGATGGATGAGTTACATAAAGAGTTTATAGCTGAAGAAATGCCAAACCGTGTCCATATCACTACTTCTTGCTGCCAGATTAACTGTGGTGGCCAGGGTGATATCGCGATAAATATTCAGCATACGAAACCACCTAAAATTAATCACGACCTGGTCGCGAATGTATGTGAACGACCTTCAGTTGTCGCACGTTGTCCGGTTGCGGCGATTCGCCCGGCCATCGTCAACGGCAAACCTTCACTTGAAGTGGATGAGAAAAAATGTATTTGTTGTGGCGCATGTTTCCCCCCCTGCCCACCAATGCAAATTAACGATCCGGATCATTCTAAATTAGCCGTTTGGGTCGGTGGCAAACACTCCAATGCACGTAGCAAACCCATGTTTCATAAGTTGGTCGCTGCGGGTATTGCCAACAATCCACCTAGATGGCCAGAAGCAACAAAAGTGGTACTCAATATTTTGTCAACTTACAAAAAAGATGCAAAAGATTGGGAACGCGTCGGCGATTGGATTGAACGTATCGGTTGGCCACGATTTTTCGAATTAACTGAATTACCGTTCACAAAGTATCATATTGATAACTGGCATGGCGCGAGAAACTCACTTAATGCCTCTACGCATATCCGATTCTAGATATTAGCGCTATACATTTTTTGGACAAGACTATGAAATTTGGCATATTAATTAACGAAGGACCTTATACGCACCAGGCAACTGATAGCGCGTATCAGTTCACCAAAGCAGCGCTTGAAAAAGGTCATGAAATTTTTCGTGTCTTTTTCTATCACGATGGCGTTAACAACGCGACCAAATTGACTGAACCACCACAAGATGACCGCAACATAGTTAACCTTTGGTCTGCATTGGCCAAAGAACACAATCTTGATCTGGTTGTTTGTGTCGCGGCCGCGTTACGCCGAGGAATACAGGAAGAAAACCTGGCCGAGGGCTTTCGAATTTCAGGTTTGGGCCAATTAATTGAATCAGGCATTCAGGCTGATCGCATGATAACTTTTGGCGACTAAGTGAGCAAATGTATGCGAGCAGACAAATAAATAGCGGCGAGGACTTACTATGAGTAAAGAGCAATGAGTGAAGAAGCAAGCGGTGTAGTTAAAAAGTTTTTATACATCAATCGTAAAGCACCTTACGGCACAGTATACGCTTTGGAATCACTGGAAGTCGTACTCATTGCCGCTGCGTTTGACCAGGATGTCAGTCTGGCGTTTTTTGATGACGGCGTTTATCAAATTGCCAAGGGCATGGACACCAAGGCAATAGGCCAGAAAAATTTTTCACCAACTTATAAAGCACTAGGTGATTATGACATCAACAAGATTTACGTATCGAAAGAGTCTCTGGACGCACGAGGTTTAAGCAAAGACGACCTGATGGATCTCAAATACGAAGATGAAGATGACGATTGGGCCGAAAAGGATTCAATCCATATCGTAAACTCTGAAGAGTTGGCCGATTTAATGGATTCACAAGACGTAATTCTGAGTTTCTAAGGCCTAAATTTTAAGGGGACAGCAATGCAATTACACGTCGTAAACAAATCACCGTTTGAAAAAAGCACATTTGAAAGTTGTCTGTTACACGTAAAAAAAGGCAGCTCGATTTTATTTATTGAAGATGGCATATTCGCTGCGTTAAACAAGGGCAAATTTTCCGAAAAGGTAAAAAATGCTTTAGAAAATTATAAAATTTATGCATTAGAGCCTGATGTCAATGCACGAGGTATGAAGAATAAGGTAATGGATGGAATTAAGCTTATTGATTACAGCGGTTTTGTAGACTTGGCAGCTGAACATGATGCTGTTCAATCCTGGTTGTAAATTTGTTAATAAATACTGACTACAACGTACCAACTGCAATACATTGTTTACAAAAACATTGTCTACAAAAAATTGTTAAACATATTACTTAGTTAAACTTGAATAGGAGAAAGCGCTATGGCTTTAGATGTCGGCGGCAAAGTAGTTGAAACAGATGAGGAAGGTTATCTTAGCAATCGTGATGAATGGAGCAATGAGATTGCAAAAGCTATCTCGGTCGCAGAAGGCATTGATATGAGTGACAATCACTGGGAAGTAGTCAACTTTTTACGTGAATATTACGAAGAATATCAAATTGCACCGGCTGTTCGCGTTTTAACAAAAGCGATTGGCAAAAAACTGGGTAAAGACAAAGGTAACAGTAAATATTTATATGAATTGTTTCCTTATGGACCTGCGAAGCAAGCATGTAAGATCGCTGGTTTACCTAAACCTACCGGTTGTGTCTAACGATGATTTTCAAACTGGGTCATCGTCATCAAAAAAATGATGATCCAGTTTGCCAATCTGAGACTTATCTATGTCATTATCTGTGATATATGCCATCTTGTTTTATTTTGCAACTCTGCTCTTTATTGTAGGCGTTGCACGTAAAATCGTTATTTATGCACGCACACCTGCACCGCTAAAAATTCCTACTATGCCGGCCCCGCTCACCAAAAAAGGTGTTGCCTGGCGCTTGACAAAAGAAGTGGTTGTATTTCGCAGTTTGTTCAATGCCAACAAGTGGATCTGGCTGTTTGGCTGGTTATTCCATGTAGGCCTTTTGTTAGTACTGTTACGTCATTTACGCTATGTAACCGAACCTGTCTGGACCTGGGTCGTATTAATTCAACCGTTTGGCAAATACGCCGCCTTTGCGATGCTGATTGGCCTGTTTGGCTTATGGGCGCGTCGCTTTCTAGTCGATCGCATTCGTTATATCTCCAGCCCGTCTGATCATTTAATGCTGATGCTGTTGATTGCCATTGGCCTCAGCGGCCTGGGCATGACATATATCGATCACACCGATATTGTTTCCTTAAAAGCCTATGTGCTGGGCTTAATGTATTTTGATATTCAACCATTACCTTCTAACCTGTATTTAATTACCCATTTAACGCTCGTCGTTATCTTAATGATCATTTTCCCGATCAGTAAATTAATTCATGCGCCGGGATTATTCTTTAGCCCAACACGCAATCAAGTCGATAACTCCCGCGATGTAAGACACACCGCCGGTTGGACTGCGAAATGAGGAACCCCCGTGGCTGATTTTGACACCCCCGTATTAAAAGAATACCCGATCATTCCTCTAATTAAGAAAGGGTCGATGGCGCATAGCAAACCCTATGTAGCAAAACCGGATATTCAAGCAGGCGTGGGCTTTCCAGGTGAGCTTGTCGACAACTGGCAAGAAGTAGGCGTCAAAAAACTCGGTGAATTAGTCAGCGGATCACGTGCATTACAAGTATTTTTAGATACCTGCGTTAAGTGCGGCGCCTGTACTGACAAGTGCCACTATTATCTAGGCACCAGCGACCCGCTCAACATGCCCGTCGCGCGTCAGGATTTATTACGTAGCGTATATCGGCGTTACTACACATTCGCCGGTAAATTTTTTCCAAAACTGGTCGGCGCCAAAGATTTCACCAAAGACGTGCTGGACAAATGGTACAGCTACTTCCACCAATGTTCACAATGCAGACGCTGTTCGGTTTTTTGCCCTTACGGCATCGACACCGCTGAAGTCTCCATGGCAGCACGCGAGATACTCGACACCGTGGGCGTCGGACAGAAATACTGTAACGAAATTCTCGGCAAGGTCCACAAAATAGGTAACAACCTGGGCTTGCCCAAACCGGCTCTGGTCGACACCATGGAAGGCCTGGAAGAAGATATAAAAGACGAAACCGGCATCGATGTACGTGTACCGGTCGACCAAAAAGGTGCAGATGTATTATTAATCACCCCCTCTGCTGATTTTTTTGCAGAACCCCATATCGATGGCTTGATCGGTTATGCCAAAGTATTTCATCAAGCGGGCATCAGCTGGACCGTCAGTTCTTACGCCTCTGAAGCCGCCAATTTTTCAATGTTTATTGGCAGTAATGAAAATCTGCTAAAAACGGCTACACGCATACGCGACGCCGCGTACGATCTGGGTGTTAAACGTATCGTTGTAGGTGAATGTGGACACGCCTGGCGCGTCGCCTACAGTTTCTGGAACACCTTATTTAAAGATATGGATTTTTTGGATAAAAAATATCCGATGCCTTCCCATATTTGTGAAGTCACGCATGACTTAATTCAGCGTGGCGCACTAAAAATTAACAAAGAAGCAAACGATCACCGACGCATTACCTTCCATGATTCGTGCAACGTCGCACGTGGTTCGCGCATGGGCAATATACCGGGTGGTCAATTTATTATCCCGCGTGAAGTTATCAAAGCCTGCGCAAACAACTTTTATGATATGGCGCCCGAAACCATTCATGAAAATACGTTTTGCTGCGGTGGTGGCGGTGGTTTGCTCACCGACGATTTAATGGAATTACGTGTTAAAGGTGCATTACCCAGAATGGAAGCACTAAAACAGGTGGTCGACGAATATGATGTCAATACCTTCGTCGCCATTTGCGCCATATGTAAAACCCAGTTCGCGAAAACCCTGCCCTATTATAAATTTGATATGGACATGATTACCAGTCTACACCAGATAGTGGGCGATTCGCTGGAACTCGGTACTAACGACTGATACCTGAGCTATTTAAAGCATTATTTAGAGCATTATATTAAGAACTGTATTAAGAACTGTATTAAGAACTGTATTAAGAAGTGTATTAAGAACTATTTCTAAAAACTAATTTATTAACCTTATTAATTCGTTTGATGTAACTTAGGAGATAACAACATGTCGACTCCGGCTGATAAAGTAAGCAAGGAACATACGTTTCGAAAATACAAAGACGGCGATAATAAACCTCTCGCCTGGAAGGATGAAATTTTTTCAGCAGATACAACATATAAATGTCCTACCTATGTACACCAAACACCCCCTTGCCAAGGCAGTTGTCCTTCTGGTGAAGATATCAGAGGCTGGCTGAATATTGTCGGAGGCATAGAAAAACCCGCTGAAGGATCAACCTGGCAGGAATATGCATTTCGTCGATCAACCGCTGCAAACCCATTCCCTTCCATTATGGGTCGTGTATGCCCTGCACCATGTGAAGATGGCTGTAACCGCAACCAGGTTGAAGACCGTGTCGGCATTAATGCTGTTGAGCAATTTATCGGTGACCACGCCCTGTCTGAAAAATATGCGTTTACCTCGGGCGACACAAAAGACCAGAAAGTCGCTATCATCGGCGGTGGCCCCGCTGGTCTGGCGGCCGCATACCAATTACGACTCAAGGGATACGGCGTTACCCTGTTCGATGAACACGAATTTTTAGGCGGTATGATGCGTTATGGCATTCCCGGATATCGAACACCGCGCGATGTTCTCAATGGCGAAATTAATCGAATCGTTGACATGGGTGTAGAAGTTAAACTGAAAACACGCGTGGGTACTGATATCTCAATCGAACAGCTAGAAAAAGATTTTGACTCGGTATTATTCGCCATTGGCGCCCAATCAGGCCGGGCAATTCCAGTGCCTGGTGCAGAAGCAACAAACTGCATTACCGGCGTCGCGTTTCTTGAAGCCTTTAATGACGGACGCTTGAAATCGGTTTCTAATAAAATCATCGTGATCGGTGGTGGCGATACGTCTATCGACGTCGCGTCGGTCGCCAGACGCTTAGGGCATATCACCAATATCAACGAAAAAGACCGCCCGGAAAATGTTGTCCTAGGCTTTACCGCACATGATGTTGTAGGTGTCGCGTCAAAACAGGGAGCAGAAGTCATACTTATGTCCCGTCAAGCAGTTGAAAAAATGAACGCCGCACAACATGAAATAGAAGATGCAACACGCGAAGGCGTAGATATACGCGGTTCATTAACCCCCGTCGAAGTTATATTAGATGATGGTGGACGCGCAAAGGCATTGCGCGTAGCAAAACTAAGCTACGAAAACGGTAAAGCTGAGGTGATTGAAGGGTCTGAGCATGATATCCCTTGTGATCTCATCGTCTCGGCAATCGGTCAAATGGGTAACTTCGAAGGCTTTACTCAATTTGCCAACAACAAAGGCTTGATGGATGCAGACAGTCACTTTCAAATGCCAGGCAAACCCGGCTTCTTTGTCTGTGGTGATATTGTACATCCGCATCTATTAACCACCGTTATCGGACAAGCCTCTATCGCTGCTGATAGTATTGATCACTTTCTAACACATAAAGAAGTATCGAAACGACCCAAAGTGGATGTACATCATTTTGATTTGATCAATAAACTACGTGAAGTTAAATTGGAACCTGAGTCATTCAAACCTGTTGGCGACGAGCATATTCGCGGTATTGATCGTGGTGTACACGGCACCGATGAAACAGGTAAAGCCGTCGGTGGTTTTGCTATTCACAATTATGAAGACCGATCAGCACAAAAAATCATTCCTTCTGATGAGCTTTTCCTCGGGCATTTTAAACATGAAGACCGTTTTAAACGCAAAGAAACCGTCCCCAGTTCAGACGAAGTGCTCGGGCATTTTGAAGAACGTGTTGCCGGGCTCAGCGAAGAAGAAACCATTGCAGAAGCAAAACGCTGCATGAGCTGCGGCATGTGTTTTGAATGTGATAACTGCGTTATATACTGCCCACAAGACGCGGTGCATAAAACACCACAAGAAGAATCCACAATGGGTCGTTATGTCTATACCGACTATAATCGATGTATCGGTTGCCATATCTGCGCAGACGTATGCCCTACTGGCTACATTAAAATGGGATTAGGCGGCTAAGCTTAATCATGAACAAAGTCATGAACGTAGAAATTTTTAAATCAATTTCTTGGACCAAATCAGCATTAATCACTTTAATGCTGATTTGTCTACCTGCACAAGCGGGTGTACCCATGCCGGATATTCCCAAGGGCAAGGGTGATAAATGCGTTGAAGAAACCAGCCTCATGCGCACAGACCATATGGAAATGATTTTGCATCAACGTGATGAAACCGTTCATAAAGGCATTCGCACAAAAAAACACAGTTTTAAGGAATGTATTAATTGCCATGCTGTAAAAGATGAGAATAACTTGCCTGTAAGTTACAAGAGCCCTAAGCACTTTTGTAATAGCTGTCATACCTATGCCGCAGTGAAAATCGATTGTTTTGAGTGCCACGCGTCCCGGCCTGACAACAACAAGCTGAACCGCACAAACTCTACCGTAAAAAGAAGCAAAACAAACCTACAATGAGTAAACATGAATGAGCGACTCTAAACAATCAATTACGGACAAACCCATCGACAATTACCGACGCAAATTCCTTGGGCAGCTTGCGGCCGTCACCGCGACAGGTGCGCTGGGTTCGAACTTGATATTGCACAATTTTGCAGAAGCACGCCCTGCTGACCAGGCCGTCACCAGCAACGTTCGTTACGGATTACTCATTGATACCAGCAAATGCGGCGACGGATGCAATGCCTGCGTCACCGCCTGTAACGAAGAAAACGGTTTACAAGATTTAGATCGCCCTGAAACAGATGCTCAATGGATACGCACCGTTAAACTGAAAGATAAAAGCACTGCGCGCACTGTGTCTTTACCGATGATGTGCCAACATTGCGAGTTCCCGCCTTGTGTGGATGTCTGCCCAACGGGTGCCTCCTTTAAACGTGCCGATGGCATTGTATTAGTAGACAAACACCTTTGTATCGGTTGCCGTTATTGCATGATGGCCTGCCCTTACAAAGCACGTTCTTTTATACACGAAGAATTAACCGGGCAGGTGCAAGGCATTCCACGCGGAAAAGGCACAGTCGAAAGCTGTACCTTATGTGTACATCGCGTCGACAAAGGCGAAAGACCCGCCTGCGTAGAAGCCTGTGAAAAAGACGGGCATAAAGCGCTCATCTTTGGTGACTTAAAAGACCCAACGAGCGACATCGCAAAACGCGTCAGCACCGAGGCAAGCACCCAAGTACGTGGTGACCTGAGGCTCAATCCTGGCGTTAGGTATCAGGGAATCTGATGATAAAAAAAATTCACTACAGAGAGATCGAAGGCAACAGTGTAAATTACTACATCCTGTTGGGTTTTTTAGGCACTGTTATCGCGCTGGCCCTCGCCGCCACCTATTACATGGAACACAATGGCCATCATGTGACCGGCATGACCAATCAAATTGTTTGGGGTATACCGCATGTTTTCGCCGTTTTTCTCATTGTTGCCGCCTCTGGTGCACTTAACGTCGCCTCCATTGCCTCTGTGTTTGGTAAAACCGCCTATAAACCGCTGGCACCGCTTTCCGGACTGGTTGCGATCGCACTGCTTGTCGGCGGGCTTTGTGTATTAGTATTAGACCTGGGTCGACCTGACCGACTCATCGTCGCGATGACGGCCTATAATTTTAAATCCATCTTCGCCTGGAACATTATCCTCTACAATGGCTTTATCGCCATCGTCGCCGTCTATCTGTGGATGATGATGGAGCACCGCATGAATAAATACAGCAAGGTGGTGGGTTTTGTCGCCTTTACCTGGCGCTTGATACTGACCACGGGTACTGGCTCTATTTTCGGGTTCCTGGTCGCCCGCCAGGGCTATGATGCCGCCATCATGGCGCCAATGTTCATCCTTATGTCCTTCTCATTCGGTATGGCAATTTTCATCCTGATCTTAATGGCCAGTTATGCCGGCACAGGCCGACCTTTGGGCAGCATCGTGGTGCAACGTTTAAAGAATTTACTCGGTGTGTTTGTTGCAGCCGTATTACTTATCGTGGCGATTTACCATCTCACTAATCTTTACGCCACAGAACACCATGAATTTGAGCAATTTATTTTACTCAGTGGTGGCATTTACACCTTTTTATTCTGGGTGGTGCAAATCTTACTTGGCAGCTTGATCCCATTATTTCTTTTCTACAGCCGAGTAACAAAGGACGCCCCTATCTGGACCATCATCGGTTGTATCTTAGTTATCGTCGGCGGACTGGCACAAATGTACGGTATTATTATTGGTGGCCAGGCATTCCCATTAAACATGTTCCCGGGATTCGAAGTCAGCAGCAGCTTTTTTGATGGTGTAGTCAGCCAATACACCCCTAGCCTACCTGAAATCGCGCTGGGTATCGGTGGTGTCGCCATCGCCCTGATTATGGTCACCATCGCCATTAAAATATTACGCTTCCTGCCACTGAGTCTGGACAATGCCCTCGCAGACCCGCATCATAAAGCTAAACCAGTTACAGAAGCAGAAGGAAAAGTAGCTGTTTAGTTTTTATAAGTGCTAAGTGATAAGTGCTAAGTGCTGAGTGCTAAGAACTGAGCACTTAGAACTTAGCACTCAGCACCAAATACAAGGAACACTCATGTACGAAGAACACCCATTCGCCCAATACATCCGCATCCTTGGCAAAGGAAAAAACGGATCACGCTCATATACTGAAGAAGAAGCGTATACCACCTTTTCAATGATACTCAACGAACAGGTCACACCCGAACAATTGGGCGCCTACTTGATGTTATTACGCGTCAAAGAAGAAACTGCGGAAGAAGTCGCCGGCTTTGTGCGCGCCGTACGCGATTTTCTCAAGACAGCCGAGAACAACATTAACATTGATCTGGACTGGTCTTCCTATGCCGGAAAACGCCGCCACCTCCCCTGGTTTATTCTAACCGCATTATTATTTGCCGAAAACGGCGTACGTATTTTCATGCACGGTGCCAGCGGCCATACCGATGGTCGAATTTATACCAAAGACGTGCTGCAAAAATTAGGACTCAATGTCTCAACCACGTTTGACGAAGCAAAAAAAGCCATCGAACAAGACAATTTCGCTTACATGGATCTGGAACACCTGTGCCCCAAACTACACCAGATTATTCAACTACGACCCATATTAGGCTTGCGATCCCCAGTACATACCCTGTCGCGCATGATCAACCCATTAAATGCACCGTACATGATGCAAGGCATCTTTCACCCAGGCTACCACCCAACCCATCAACAAGCCGGACTAATATTAAAGCAACCCCATATGGCGGTGGTAAAAGGTGATGGCGGAGAAATTGAACGCAACCCCGATATGAAATGCTTGGTGCAAAGTGTCCACGATGGCAAAATGATGGATGAAGAATGGCCACCGATGTTTAAACAACGCCACGTCAAAGATGACACTCTGGATATCGCCAATTTAATCGCGCTATGGCGCGGTGAAATCGAATACGAGTATGGTACAGGCTCTGTCATCGGCACCACGGCCATCACACTTAAAATGATGGGCAAAGCAAACAGCATCGAAGAGGCTGAAGCACTCGCAAAACAAATGTGGGAAAACCGAACGAAAGAAAAGTACAGTAATGCGACTTAGCTTATTACAAACCCCGTTCTTACTAACCGCTTCTTTACTCACCACGTTCGAACTAGTTTCTTTAGAGTAAATGCATGGCACATTTTTTCATATCAGCCGCATATAAGTCTTCTGGAAAAACAACCGTTAGCCTCGGCTTATGTGCCGCGCTTAAAAAACGCAAACTCATTGTACAACCCTTCAAGAAAGGCCCTGATTATATCGACCCAATGTGGTTAGGCCGAGCCGCGGCCCGCCCCTGTCATAACCTCGACTTTAATACCATGTCGAACAACGAAATCACTACTACCTTTGCCCACTTTAGTCAGAATACAGACATCTCCATCATCGAGGGCAACAAAGGTCTTTACGATGGATTGGATCTCAACGGCAGTAACAGTAATGCGGCGCTGTGTAAATTAATACAAGCCCCTGTCATTCTAGTTATCGATGCCCGCGGCATGACACGCGGTATCGCACCACTTATTTTAGGATACCAGGCATTCGACGCCGATGTGAACATCGCGGGCATTATCCTCAACAAACTCGGTGGACGCCGCCACGAGAAAAAATTACGTGCGGTGATAGAACACTACACCAACATACCGGTACTTGGCGCTATACTACGTGACAGCCAATTAGAAATATCAGAACGTCATCTTGGTTTAATCCCCAGTGAAGAATCTGCTATCGCCGATAAATTAATACACAACGTCGCCACGATGATAGAAGAACAAGTCGACCTGGATGCTATTTTAGCCATAGCAAACAAAGCCAAATCACCTGAAGCAAAAGAAGTCATCGCGATTGCCACACACACCAAAGATATTCGCATTGGTGTTGCCCAAGATGCCGCATTTAATTTTTATTATCCCGGTGACCTGGATGCATTACAAAACGCAGGTGCCGAGCTTATGCCTATAAACACATTAAAAGACACACAACTTCCAGACATTGATGGACTGTTTATTGGTGGCGGTTTTCCTGAAATGCAAATGGCAGCACTGGAACAAAACGCAGCATTACGAAAAGATATCTACGATAAAATCGAAGCCGGACTCCCCACCTATGCCGAGTGCGGTGGTTTGATGTATCTTGCGCGCAGTATTGCATGGAATGATAAAAAGAGTGAAATGGTGGGTGTGATTCAGGGTGATGTTGTTATGCATGAAAAACCACAGGGGCGTGGGTACGTTCGTTTGAAGGAAACAGGGAAAGGACTTTGGAAACTGGCTGACAATAACCAAACCACAGAAATTCCTGCGCATGAATTTCATTATTCCAGTTTAGAAAATATTCCAGATGATACTGATTTTGCTTACGAAGTATTGCGTGGCTATGGAATAAATGGGAAGTACGATGGTATTATTTACAAAAACCTGCTGGCGAATTTTATGCACTTACGTGATGTGGAAACGAACCACTGGGCAGAAAGATTCATAAATTTCGTTCGAAAAAATCTACACTAGTAAAACAATTGTTTAACCCCTACGTAAACGTTATGTGTAAAAATTATAGGGTTTCGTGCTAAAATAGACAACATAGTAATTAATAGATGGTAATGATATGTCCACGAAAATGAAGCAAGTTATTGAAGAAATTAAAGATTTAACTGCTCAAGAGCGGGCGTTGGTTGCTCATTGTTTATATCGTCTCTTGAATATAAACAGGATGATGGTGTTGACGAGGAATGGGCTAAGCTTGCCGAAAAACGCTATAAAGAACTTGAATCGGGTAAAGTACAAGGCGTTACGTGGAGTGATATAAAAATGGAGATTAAAGGCGAGGATGCCTGAATTAATTTTCCACCCAAATGTTGCGATAGAAGTAAAAGCATCTTATCAATGGTATCAGGAACAAGCTAATGGTTTAGGTCAAGACTTCATTCATGAGCTAGAAAGTGCCTATGAAGCAATTGAAGAGTTACCAGAGACATGGCCAAAATTTCAAGGAGGGTTTCGAAGGTTTTTACTAAGCAAATTTCCGTTCTCAGTTATTTATAGTTCAAAACAAGCCACACCAGATGAATGTGCAAAAATGAATGTCACAGGCCTCCCATTTCCTGCATATAATTTTTTCTGAATGTGGAACAGGACACCTAATTATTCGGGAAGAACGATAGTTATACACATACAAATCTTTTCTCCACGTCCTCCGTGGTTAACAATTTAAAGGCACACTATGATTAAAGTCACTGAAGCTGCAGCTAAACAAATTCTTCAACAAGAAAAAATCGAAAACACTTCCCTGCGTATCGCGGGAAAAATTAATCCGGATGGCACGTATGAATATGGGATGGGATTTGATGAGGTTAAAGAAGATGATGTGAAGATTACGTCGGAGCGGGTGAGCCTTATTGTGGCACCGGAATGTCGGGAGATGTTGGAAGATACGGTGTTGGATTATGTTGAGTTGGAAGGTGGAGCATTTGGGTTTATCTTTTTTAATCCAAATGATCCGGATCATAAGGCGCCTAAGGGATAGTTGCTAAATAGAGTACGTACTTGGTTTTGCACTGCTGGTTGTCCGGTAGCTTGTTGGTTATCTTGTAAATTAAACTACCCGCCTAGTTATACTGTAAATGGGATATGCAATATACCCGTTCTCCACTCAAATCTGAAGCAGTAAAATTTGTCTAATTTCTGAACTGAATTCTAGAGGAATGACAAAAACTGATTTAGACGGCTAATATAACCACTTAAGCAGTATTTCAAACACATATGTAAACTATAATTTAGCTGCAAGCAATACATGAAAATAATCCGATTGTTTAACTTTTAGTTTAACTTTTAGCTTAACTTTTAGCTTAACTTTATGTGTATAACTACATGAGTTTTATTTAATATTATCAGTGAGTCAATAGCGAGAAACGGATCGATAACTGTTGTTATACAGCCGAAAAATAATATGAAACCAAGCTATGGTCATCAGGAACAATAATTGCGCGACTCGATTTAGACGGTCGCACGGTAAATCTGATTTACCGTGCGACTGTCTATATAACTGTTAGCTTCTAATCGGACATTTCATGAATTGGCGAGAATATCAAATTAAAACAGCCGAATTTTTCTCGGGAATAGGATTGCATACTAAAATTGAATATGAAGTAGTAGGTGTGAGAGGTAAGCACGAAATTGATGTATATGCCGTTGGAGAATTTAGCGGGATAGAATTTAAATGGGTAATTGAGTGCAAAGCTTGGAAAACTAATATTCCTAAAGAAAAGGTTTTGGCTTTGTCTGCAATTGTGCAGGATGTTGGTGCGGACAGAGGCTTTCTAATGTCTGAAGTAGGTTTTCAATCCGGCGCAATAAGATCGTCTCAGACGTCAAACATTACCCTTACAAGCATTGAAGATTTAAGTGCTATAACTGCAAGTTTTGCCACAAACACTCTAACGGGAAAAACAGCTTGGGAAGTGTTAAAGGCAAAAAATAGACTATTAGAAATCAAGAAAAAATCTGAAGCTCATGAATATAGTGTTGAACGAACAATGTTATTTGGTGAGTTAGGCATTATTTAGATGATGTTGCATGAAGCAGCTGAAAATAAATACCCCATATTATATCCAACAAAAGGGCTTGAATTTTGCAGTTTTTCCGAGTTAATAAAATATGTTAATGACTATATTGTCGCTGCAAATAAATGGGATGTTTAAGAACAAAGCTAACGAATTAGGTTAGATTTTGTGAGTGAGCGAACCAAAATCTGAACCGGTTTGTTGGACAAGCCCGATGCTTGGCATATAGATTGATTATGAAGATAGCTTTTTGACTTTGACTGTCACTGAAGGCTTGCGGTATTGTGCAAACCTTGGGTTCAAGCATTTATATTCCCATTGCGGTCATTTTTTCCTATAACAGAAGGATACTTGTCAGTTTTGTCCTAATTGAAGACAAGCGCATCCCTCAGCACGTCACACTGCAATTTTTTCTGGCTTGGTCTTTGCGGTTACATCACTAGCGGTCATTCTCCTTCATCAAGTCGGGACCAGAGTCGCTAGCACACTGGCGGTAGGAATACGGGTTTTGATGATCTTCAACGCCCCACCACAGGCGTAACAGCACATTGTCAGTCTTTCTTTTATCCAAGCCAATGCCCGGTTTGGATCGAGCCCGAGCAAAATCTGAAGCACTTGAATCAGGCGTTTGCTGTTGGGATGCAAGAAACCAAAATTCCGTGTGCGCCGAAAACGTTTCGGTAACACATGCTGGAGGATCAACCACAAAAACCGTTCTCCGGTCACTGTTTTGAATGCCATCTGTTTTGTCTTGCTATTTTGATAGCGGAAGGTCACGTTTCCGTTTTTACAACTCACAATATCTTTTTCCCGAATGACGCCACGATACAGATAACGGCCCAGGTAAATCAGCGCCTTTTCACCGGTACCGACAGACTTGCAATCAACGACCCATTTTTCTGGATGTTGCACGGGCAAAGCGAACCCCGCCTGTGTGATCGCTTCAAGCATCTTGGCACGAAAGACCTTGGCCAATGCCGTATGGCTAAAAAGATAAGGTTTGTTTTTTCCGCTTTTTTTGGTTCTCCACAGATGATGGGCTTTATTGATTGCCGCCGCGGGCATCACCACATGCACATGAGGGTGAAAACCAAGATGACGCGCATGGGTATGTAACACGGTAATTACTCCGGGAGTCTCTTGAAGCTGTTTGTCGTTTTGACTGAAAGTATTGAGTGTTTCCCAGCTAAGCTTAATCATAAAATCGTAGATCGTGCGTTGATGCGCCCAGGCCAATGGTCGAAACTGCGCTGGCAGGGTAAAGGTCAGCAGAAAATACTCCCCCGCCACCTACTTTTTCAATTGCCGTTCCAGCCATTGCTGGCTTTCGTGGTTTTGACAGTGAGGACAACTGCGGTGACCACAAGAATGTGGGACATAGTAAAAATGGGGGTCAGGTTGATTGTATAACATTCAAAAATCAATCGAGGCGGCAACATTACAGGGGATTGCAACTCGCTTTGGTATTAATCATGTCGGGTCGGTGAGTAATGTGATTTGTGATATAAAATGCTGGAGTGGGCTTTGGAAATGATACAAGCAAATTGACCCCCTAACTTTTCGTGGGCAGACGGAAGCTGCGGCTTCCTCTGACCCGATAAAAGAAAGAGCGCAAGTAAACATGTCCGTGTGAATTTGTCTTGTTAGGCGATATAGCGTTGAGGTGAGAATTACTGTTTGTAGTTACTACTTGATTTCAATTTTGAGATTTTTATTATGAGCTTTACTGGGCTCGCCATCTTTATACTCTATACTAAGTGACTTTGTTTCTACATCAAAATATAAGTGCGCTACAGTTTTATCTAATTCCAATGAATTTCCATAAACTGGTTCTACGTCACTTATAGAACAACGATCAAAGGATGGCTTCACGTTATATAGTTCAACGATTTCAGATTTATCATGCCACCCAGATATTCTTAACACTAGATAGTATTTAGCATTTCCAACTACTTTTTCATCAATAATATTGACTGTATCTACTGCCACCGGGCAGTCATTGCTGTCGTTAGAAGAATTAGAACACGATGTGAATACTAAAACAGTAATTGAAATTAATACTACCTTAATAAAGAAACGAAAATTAAAATACTTCATCTAATTTGTCCGCCACACTTCTGACCATTCTGCCTTATACCAAAATACTTTTGCTACTCCTATCTTTGTCATGTATTCTGATAAACCGTCAGGTAACTTCAAATTACTAGATCCTAGAGGTATGTTCGTGTAGTAATCGTGTTTCTCAAATGGTTCAAAATCATACATGCTTTCAACCCGCCAAATAGTTCTTATGCTTTTGTCGGGAAGTAATGTTGATATTGCCTGCAAATAGAAATGTCCGTCAGTTTTATGAAGCCTTTGATTGTTTTGAGCCGCTTCAAGAACACCATTAGACTTCATTTTTCCTTCTGTTCGATAATTCATTGTCAGCAATTTTTTTGCATATGGTTTCGACCGGAACTGAGCATTATCACATCGAATATGTAAGAATGGCTTATTTAATTTCTTTTGATCGAGAATGAATTGTTTCATCGCACCCATAGTGGCAATAACGATTTTAGAGGTTCTATACACTTCAGAATCTAAAACATATGCATTAGCCTGAGTGTTACCAGGTCCATTTACATAGTTATTTGCAAGTTGGGCTGCTTCTTTATAACCACTATACTGGCCGCCCCACCAAAATGCTTCGTATATTTCCTTCAGGAATTCTTTTTCATCATCTGTAAAGCTCAATTTAGCCATTGCTTTACAGGTTAAGTAGTTTACAGCCTCCTGAATGTATTTAAGATCTTCACTTGAATCAAGTTTTGCTACTTTTGCCATGTTAAACAAAGGTGACATTGGAATGTCTACTTTCTTAGCTAAACATGCCTCCGCACTACTTTTTAATTTTTGTAACGTTGCCATACTCTCACTTTTATGAATCTAAATATTTAAAAAAAACTAATGTAAAAAATTGATTTGTTTGCTTAACGTCGCGCATAACCGGACCGCCGTAGCGGTGCTTGAATTGTGTCAACGTAGCACAGCGGAGAGCGCAATTCAAACACCGTGAGGAAGGTAGAAATACGGGGGGTAGGGACACCGATAACTTAATAACTTAAGCAAATCGAGATATGTTGACACTTACCGATATGGATGTTCAACCATCTCAACTTCAACATAAAGGGCGATCAAACAATGTATCAGATGCGAAAGGGCTAATTTGTTATTGGGGAATTTATGTTTTGGGCATATCGTCGACAAAAATTGCCCGTTTCCTTGAAATCAGCCAACCTGCCGTATCAAAATCGTCTAAACGTGGTGCAGATTATTGTTTGCGCAACGGGTTTAGATT
>JAADIM010000081.1 GCA_013151345.1 Gammaproteobacteria bacterium | reverse complement strand
ATATATAACCTAGGTATTCAGGATTATAGGTTAAGCCTTTCTGCAACTAAATACAGGTCCTTTGTTTTAAGATAAGGGATACTGCCGAGGAAAGGTGTAGGTAGAAGTGATTTTAGGGTGTCTGTATTTGCTAGTTGTTCTTCGAAATAGGGGTTCAGTGAGTTAGCTACCCAGCCTGCAATTTCGATTTCTTTATTAAGCATACTATCAACCGTTAATATCGCATGATTCAAACAGCCTAGCTTCATGCCAACCACTAAAATGACAGGTAGTTCGAATGCTTTGGCCATATCTGCCATTGTCTGCGTTGCGTTGATTGGCACTTTCCAGCCACCCGCGCCTTCGACTATAGTGAAATCTGCTTTTTGTGAAATATCATCGAACAGTTTTGTTATGGTCGCGATGTTGATATCAGTACCTTCGTTCTGTGCTGCGATATGGGGTGCAATGGCGGCTTCAAAGGCATAGGGATTAACACTGCCATAGGCTGGTTTTACTGTTGCGTGTTTTATTAGTTCGATGGCATCGTCATTTCGAAGTCCTTCGGGTGTTTGTTTGCACCCAGCGGACACGGGCTTCATGACGGTCGTTGAATAGCCTGCATTATTTAGCAAGGTTAACAAGCCAAGTGAAACCCAGGTTTTGCCAACATCGGTGTCTGTGCCGGTAATAAAATATCCTTTCGCCATGGTTTTATTAATCATTGTTTTGTTAAGCCATTGTTTATTAAACCACTGTTTCATTAAGCATGGTTTTATTAAACGTTATTTATCCGAGGGCTTGCGTTTAATTTCATCGATAGAGATAGTCGTATAATCGGGCCTTCTTCGGTGTGTTTTAACTTGTATCTGGGATAAATCAGGTTTCCATGCATGCCCGTAGACTATTTCATACGTGGCTGGCAGTACGCCAGCTTGTCGGTACTGTTCGTAGGCTGTTTGCATTTTTTGTATGCGGCTCTTTGTTGTGAGTCCGCTGGGTCTGCCCGCAGTGACATTATGCGCGCCGAGTGATTTCAGGTCTTTCATTAATCGGTATACGTCTTGATAGGTCATCTTAATATTTTCAACGTCCATGACCGGGTCTGCCAACTGAAAGCGTATCATTGCATCGCCGATATCGTGCATGTCCATAAAAGCATTTACATGGTTGTAATCGTCGACGGTTTTCCAACTGCTGCGTAGTTCGTGTAAGGTATCCGGCCCCAATGTGGAAAATATTAGCAGGCCACCCGGTTTTAATATGCGTTGTAGTTCGAAAAAAGTATGATCAAGGTTGTTGCACCATTGTAACGTCAGGTTTGAAAAAATCAGATCCAGGCTTTCATTCGCGAACGGTAAACATTCGGCATCGCCGCACACATAATGGTGTTTCGTATTGGTTCTATCTTTTCCATGCTGCAACATGTTAATAGAAAGATCCAGTGCAATGATTTTCGCATTTTTGTAATATTGCGCGAGCAACTTACTTTGAGTGCCGATGCCGGCGCCGATATCAATAACGCGTTGTGGCTGAATATTGATAAGCTCCAGGCGTTGTAATAATCGCTGGCCGATTTCGCGTTGTAATATGGCGACCTCTTCATAGCTTTTTGCTGCGTTATTAAATGAAGACCGAACCAGTGATTTGTCCAGATTGAATTGCTTGTCATTCATATGCTCATTCATATAAGAATGCTGATATCACGTCTGATACTTCTGTGGGGTGTGATAAAAAAGGCGCGTGCCCTGCGTTTTTTATCGAAAAATGTTCAACATTCGGTATTGTTTGTTGCATAAGCTTTATCGCAGCAGGTGGGACGAGTCGGTCGCGTTCGCCTGATATGAGTAATGTAGGTGTTTTCATTGTCGCCAGTTTGGGCCGTAAATTTGTGTGTTGCAGCAATGCCAACCCATTGCGCATGATATCAATGGCGGGGTCGCCGTGTTTAAATATCTGCGCTTGCAGTTGGCGTATCTGGTCTTTTGCATCAGAACAGCCTTGTGCCTGTAGCGCCAGAAAACGTTTGACAACGCCCCGGTAATCGCTTTCAAGTTCGTTAGAAAATTTTTTGAAAAATTCCGCTGAGATTGCGCAAGGCCAGTCATCACTTTGTGTAAACTGGGGCGTGCTGCTAATTAAAATTAGCTTGTTCATTAATAAAGGATTTTTAATGGCATGATTAAGCGCAACCAGGCCGCCGAAGGACCAACCGACCCAACACGCATTGGTAGCTACGTGACTAGCCACCTTTGCACTTATTTCGTCTAGTGATTTAGACGTTGAGTCTGTGCTTCGACCAAAGCCAGGCAGGTCTACGCAAGTAACGCGGTATTTGTGTACCAGTTTTTCCGTGATAGATTCCCACACATCGCCATGAAATCCCCAGCCGTGCAGGAAAACAATATCTTTGCCTTTCCCTTGTGTATTTATATAGAGACTCATGATGTTTCTTTTAATGCAGATGCCAGCGCTGATAATAATTTTTCAATATGCTGTGCTTCATGTGCAGCAGACAATGTGATGCGTAATCGTTCGCTACCAGCGGGTACGGTGGGTGAACGAATTGCACCAACAATATAGCCTTGTTGTTGCAGATTGTTTTTTAGCGAAAGTAATTTCTCCACATTATTGACCAGCAGCGGTTGAATGGCGGTATCAGACGGCATTAAGTTCAAGCCTAATTGTTCTGCGCCTTGTTTGAATTTTTTTATAAGCGTCTGCAAATGTTCGCGCTGCTCGTTGCCTTTTATTATTAGTTTTAAGCTGGTGCGTGTTGCATGCGCGATCGCGGGTGGTAGTGCGGTTGTGTATATATAAGTGCGAGCACTCTGGATCAGGGTTTCTATTAAGGACTCAGCGCCAGCGACAAATGCCCCGAATGTGCCAAAAGCTTTGCCGAAAGTACCCATTAGTATCGGTACATCGTTAGCCGTCATATTTAGCTGGTCGAGCGTGCCTTTGCCTTGTTCGCCGATAACGCCGATACCGTGGGCATCATCGACCATTAACCAGGTTTGGTGTTGATTGGTTATTGCAGCAAGGTCATTGATCGGTGCGATATCACCGTCCATGCTGAATACACCGTCAGTGGCCACTAATTTTGTTTCAGCGTGACAGCTTGATAGTTTCTGTTTCAGGCTGCTCATGTCGGCATGTAAATAGCGCTGAAGTTTGGCGCCAGATAATAATCCACCATCAATCATCGATGCGTGGTTGAGTTTGTCTTGGAAAATCGCGCCGTTTTTGCCCAGAAGCGTCGCTATGACGCCGAGGTTAGCCATGTATCCGGTGGAAAAAATCAGTGTGCGTTGACGGCCGGTGAATTCGGCGAGTTCCTCTTCTAGTGCATGATGTGCTGTGCTATGGCCACTAATGAGGTGCGCGGCGCCACTGCCTACGCCATATTTTTCCGCGCCGGTTTGTAGCGCTTTGATTACCTCTGGATGGTTCGCCAGGCCCAAGTAGTCGTTACTGCTGAAGTTCAGATATTGTTTGCCGTCGATGCTGGTGGATGGGCCTTGTGGGGATTCAACGATTTGGCGTGTGCGATAGAGGTTTTTGCGTTGGCGTTGTCCAAGGTCTTGGCTTAGCTTTTGTAATAATACGTTCAGGGGTTGCGCCTCCAGGTAGATAGTATGTTGTTGGGGTTCCGTTCGTCGGTATCGGCAATCGCTCCTCTATAATTGCTTCCGCATTCTCCGTAGGTTGGAGAGCCGTGTTTTTCGATATCCTCGTCCCCGTAGGTCACAACATTAATCACTCCAACCTACGAAGATTTTATACCGTGGCGCTGGCGCGTTTTTTTTGTGTGCCATTGCGTATGTCGAGTTTCAGATTTTTAAACATGCGCAAATCATCTTCGACTTCGCGACCTTTGGTGGTCAGGTAGTTGCCGATCATCACGCCGGAGGCGCCCGCCATAAAGATCATCGATTGCAAGTCGCCCAGGAAATGACGACCACCGGCGATACGTATTTCTGCGCGAGGTAACATAAAGCGAAACACGGCGATGCTTTGCAGGATATCGTAGGGGGCCATTGGCGTTATGTCGGCAAAGGGGGTGCCTTTTTGCGGGTTGAGAAAATTCAACGGTACAGAGTCCACGCTCGCATTGCGCAGTGTGGTGGCCAACTCAATGCGTTGGTCTTTGGTTTCGCCCATGCCTAGTATACCACCGGCGCAAACGCGTAGCCCGGCATCACGCGCATGTTTAATGGTGTCGATGTTTTCCTGATAGGTATGCGTGGTACACACTTTATCAAAATAGCTTTCTGCCGTTTCCAGGTTGTGGTGATAATTTTCCAAGCCATTGTCTTTTAATTTTTCAGCCGTTGTTTTATCTAATACACCCAGGCTGGCGCAACGACCTATATCGGATGTAGATTTGAGGGTATTAAAGTATTCACTTAATTTTGTGTGTTCTTTTTCCGAGCGAATACCCCAGCCTTTAGACACCACACCGAAATCACTGGCACCCCAAGCGCGAGCCTGCTCGGCTTGTGCAGCCAACTCTTCATCAGAGATATAGTTATATACGGGCGCATTGGTTTTATGGTGGCCGCTCTGCGCGCAAAAAGAACAATTCTCGGAACAATTGCCAGACCGCACATTGGATATTGCGCAGACTTCGATTTCATTACCGCGAAAGGTTTTACGAATACGGTCAGCAGACGCCATTAATTGTGAAAGATAATCATGGTCAAGATTGAGTAAAAAAAGCCCTTCTTCAGGAGTTATGTCAGCCCCATTTAAGGCCCGTTTCGTTAAAGTAGCGATTTGTTCAAAAATGGAATCGTTGAGCATGATTTGTTCCTTAAAAATGAGGATGTTAGAGATTTTCATAATTTTACTCGACAACTGCGCACTGTCAACTTTTTAGAGGCCCTATGAGTAACAGATGGTCAAAATTAGTACATTATATGCTTTCACCGGTGCCCTGCGTATTGTGTGGAGCAAAATGTAAAGCACAGCGGTCTCTTTGTGGCGCCTGTTTTGCTGAATTGCCGTTTTTATCTGCTAATGCATGCCAGGTTTGCGCACTACCCTTATTTTTCCAAGGAAAGTCCAGCCAAGGCAAGACTTGCGGCAGGTGTCTTAATTCTCCGCCGCCTTACAAAAAATGTATTGCGGCGTTTGATTATCTGGAGCCGGTTGCGCATTTGGTTCAGTCGTTGAAGTTTCACGGCAAGTTAGCCTATGCATCATTACTTGGGTCGATTATGGCGGACTCTTTTGTTGATCAAATTGATGTGTTACCCAATGTCATTGTGCCCGTACCTTTACATCGCACTCGCTTGCGTGAACGTGGTTATAACCAGGCGTTGGAACTATCGAGGCCGATTGCAAAAAAGTTGGGCGTGCCCATCGATATTACGCATTGTAATCGGTTACGACCAACATCAATCCAGTCATTGTTACCCGCAGACGAACGACACAAAAATGTTAGAGGTGCGTTTGAATTTGATAACGAAAGAAAATTTAGTCGCGTTGCGATTGTTGATGATGTGATGACAACCGGACATACGATAAATGAATTAACGAAGACAATATTGCAGTCAGGAGTAACCGAGGTGTCTGTATGGGTTTGTGCAAGGGCGCCCTTGCACTAATAAGTGAGAGCACTGATAGATAGAGTGCTGATATACGAATACTGACAAGGGCGCTAAAGATAAAAAGTACAAAAGATCAAAATTCCATTTTTATACCAAAATGAATTTCATCATCAATCGTCCGTTCGCTCTTGACATTTACTTTTGTGCGAATTTTCCGGTAGCCTATATAAGCACTCGCTGAAGGAATCAGCTCATAGGCCACCCGAAAATTTAATTCCCACATTTCATCGGCATCAATAAACGATACAATACTAGGTGCATAATAACCGTAGCCACTGAATATAACGCGGTTCATATTTAGTAGGCGATAATTGCCTAAGGCTTCAAATCCAATAGTCAGATACTCTTCGGTATCTGTTTGTCCTAAATAGGCTTTAGGGCCGATACCTAGTTCTAGTCCGGGAAACTTGTTGCCTGCTTCATCGATGATATGTAATCCTGCATCGATGAAAAAATTATCATCTTTATTATACAGTGCGCCGATAGTAACATCCTTTCGACCGTAATCCGCACTTCCGATCGGGTCGGCATAAGTGATACGTACACTGTCTGAGCCAATGTTAAAATCCAGGTCGCCGGCGACAAGTGGCGTTGTTGTTAATGTTGTTGCCAATAAAGTAGAAGTGATTAAAGTTGTTTTATTGCTTTTTGTTACTACTGTTTTTGTCACTTAATGTGCTCCTGGGTGAACAAGCATGATATTCGGGCTTCAATTAGCTTTTACTTCTAAATAGTTAACTTAATCTTTAGACGTTATTTAAGGCAGTAAAGCTGCTAATTTTGCCTAATATCCGCTAATTATCCTTAGTTATTTAGCATAATATCGATAATAGGAAACTAATGAATTGTGGTATTCTGTCGCAATAGTGACTAAGAACTGTTTTTATTATTTAAGTTCCAATGCGGCGAATTTGGATGCGTTACTTGGGGCCATCATTGGGTCCGTCGTGTGCAGTCAACATTTGGAACATTATTGAAACAAAGTTATTTTAAATTCGACTTAACGCATTAGAACATAGACATAATGAGTTTTCATTAGGGGTTGTTATGATATTTGAAGGTTTTCTGGATTCATCCATTTTTGGCTACGTTTTGTACACATTGGCCGTGACGCACATTACTATTATATCTGTAACCCTGTATTTACATCGTAATCAAACTCACCGCGCGCTTAATTTACACCCAGTAATCAGTCATTTCTTTCGCTTTTGGTTATGGTTGACGACGGGCATGGTGACTAAAGAATGGGTGGCAGTACACCGTAAGCATCACGCAAAATGTGAAACCGAAGAAGATCCCCACAGCCCACAAACCAGGGGAATAAAAAAGCTGTTATTAGAAGGCGCTGAGTTATATAAAAATGAATCGAAAATCCAGAAAACGTTGGATACCTATGGTGTAGGTACGCCCGATGATTGGGTTGAGCGACACATTTATTCGAGTAGACGAAATTTAGGCTTCACATTGATGTTGATTATCAATGTATTTATGTTTGGTCCGATTGGGTTGACAATATGGGCTATTCAAATGCTATGGATACCCGTGTGGGCAGCCGGTGTAATTAATGGTATTGGTCATTGGTGGGGGTATCGAAATTACGAAACGTCGGACGCCTCGAGGAACATCTCTCCCATCGGTATATTAATCGGTGGAGAAGAGTTTCATAATAACCACCATACCTATGCTAATTCTGCCAAGTTTTCTACAAGGTGGTGGGAGTTTGATATAGGTTGGATGTACATTCGATTGCTGGTTTTGTTTGGTCTTGCCAAAGTAAATAAGCTTGCGCCGAAACCGGTGATGGGGCCCATTAAGTCCATCGTTGACCTGGAAACAGTCAATGTACTTGCGGCGAACCGATTTCAGATTATGTCGAAATATTGTTCGAGTGTGATTTTTCCGGTATTTAAAGACGAGCTTAGGCGGGCCGATGAGTCTTGTCGCAGGACATTGAAGCGAGCAAAATGCGTATTAATTCGAGAAGAGTCTTTGCTTGATGATGACGCTAAAAATAGACTTAAGCTGGCGTTTAGTCGCAGTGAGCAATTGGAGATTGTTTATAGCTATAAGCAGCGTTTGCAAACTATTTGGAAAAGATCTGCAGATACGCAAGAGTCTTTACTTCAGCATTTGCAGGAGTGGTGTAAACAGGCAGAGGAAACGGGTATAAAATCATTACAGGATTTTGCAGAAAGTCTGCGTCGATATAAATTGCAACCAGCTTAAAATTACGAGTTAAATTGTCTGAGATCAGAAACTAGACAAAAAAATCCTGCCTAGGCAGGATTTTTTTGTGCATTAAGCTTTTTTGAATTAAACAATGTTTATTTGATTTTTGATTCTTTGTAAAGCACATGCTTACGCACCACAGGGTCGAATTTTTTTATCTCAAGTTTTTCAGGCTTGGTGCGTTTATTTTTAGTTGTGGTGTAAAAATGACCCGTTCCGGCACTTGAGACAAGTTTAATTTTATCGCGCATTCCAGGGCTCCTTTAAGATGCTTTTTTAATTCGATTTTTAATATCAACAAGCACTTGTTCAATACCTAGTTTGTCGATAATACGTAAACCTTTGCTGGACACTCGCAGTTTCACCCAGCGACTCTGGCTTTCTATCCAAAACCGCCGTTCGTGTAAATTGGGTAAAAAGCGTCTACGGGTTCTGTTTTTCGCATGAGAAACATTATTCCCGGACATTGGCCGTTTGCCTGTAACCTGACAAACTCGAGACATGGTATACCTCCAAAAGCATGTAAAATCTGTAAATTCAGTGCATTGGTCTGATCTTCGTCCACCAGGTATGCAAAATAGCCCGCATTTATACCAGAAATCCGGCGGTTTGTGTAGCAAAATTCTGATTTACATATTGATTTAAACTGCGCATCGGTCTTAATCCATTGAAAATAGCAGATTGCATGGCTGGCATCGGTGTATAATCCGGATCCCCAATTATTAACCTATACATTTATCTATCACATTCACCTATTAAAAATAAAGGAATTATCATGCGACCCAGTGGGCGAGCTTTAGACGAATTACGTGCTGTTCAGATTACTCGAAACTATACCAAACATGCTGAAGGCGCTGTTTTAGTCGCATTTGGTGATACTAAGGTTATATGTACTGCCACAGTGGAGGACAATGTGCCGCGCTTTCTCAAAGGGTCCGGCAAAGGCTGGGTGACCGCGGAGTATGGCATGTTACCCAGGTCGACGGGTTCGCGTATGGGCAGGGAGGCCGCGAGAGGAAAACAAGGTGGCCGTACGATGGAAATTCAACGTTTAATCGGCCGGTCATTGCGTGCCGCAGTTTCTTTGGAGGCGTTGGGTGAACGAATGATTACCGTTGATTGTGATGTTATACAAGCCGATGGTGGTACTCGTACTGCCTCTATTACCGGTGCGTATGTTGCGCTAGCAGATGCAGTGGCGTATATGATGAAAAAAAAGATAATTACGTCAAACCCGCTTCATGGGCACGTCGCTTCTGTTTCAGTGGGCATCTATAACGGCTCACCCATTTTGGATTTGGATTACGATGAAGATTCAAATGCCGAGACGGATATGAACGTAGTGATGAACGATGCAAGTGCTTTTATCGAAGTACAAGGTACTGCCGAAGGCCATGCTTTTCGTAAAGATGAATTAGATAGCATGTTGGAATTGGCCACGAAGGGTATTGGTGAGCTAATAGAAAAGCAACGTGAGGCGTTGTCGTAGAACGGCCATTACACGCCTAGCCTTAAACCTAAATTATGGTTGTATGGAAGTTGTATGAAAGAAATTAACAAGATAGTCCTAGCATCCAGTAACAAAGGAAAGCTACGTGAGTTTAGCGCTTTGTTGACTGGGTTGGATATAGAGGTGTGTCCACAATCCGATTTTACAACCCCGGATATTGAAGAGACCGGTTTGACCTTTGTTGAAAATGCTATATTAAAAGCGCGTAATGCCTGCAAGTACAGTGGCCTGCCCGTAATTGCAGATGATTCGGGTATTGAAGTTGATGCATTAAACGGTTCTCCAGGTATTTATTCAGCGCGTTTTGCTGGTGAAAATGCAACAGATAAAGAAAACATTGTAAAATTGCTTAGCGATTTAAGCGATGTGCTAGATGCAGATAAGAAGCAAGGGCAGAAGCAAGGGCAGAAGCAAGGGCAGGAGCAAGAGCGCACTGCTCGATTTCAATGTGTTTTGGTACTCTTAAGACATGAAAAGGACCCAACACCACTTATTTGTCAGGGAACTTGGGAAGGCAGTATCTTACAAACACCTAGCGGTGAAAACGGATTTGGCTATGATCCTGTTTTTTATGTACCAACACACCAGTGCTCGTCGGCGGATTTAGATGCCGCAGAGAAGAACCGAATAAGTCATCGGGGCCAGGCGTTAGCCCAATTGTTGATTGCTATGAAGAAAAGTGCCAGGTTGCATTGCGTCAAAAGCGGTTAGGCTGTTATCTGCACAATCCTTTTTCTACTTCGTCACGCGTAGTTTTACCAACCAGCGTTTCAATTAATTCCAGCGCGAAATCCATAGCTGTACCGGGGCTGCGTGAGGTAATTACTTTTCCGTCTTTGACGATGGGTGCGTCTTCCACGCTGATGTCTGAAAGGCCCAGGTTTTGCAGTGTGCCAGGATAACTCGTTGCGCGTTTACCGGAGAGAATTCCGGCACTTGCCAATACCTTGGGGGCGGCACAAATTGCGGCAGTGAATTTTTCACTGTTGGCCATTTTTTTCAGAAGATCAATAATACGTTTGTCATCATTGAGATAATCTGCGCCCGGTAAACCGCCTGGTAGTACCACCATGTCGTATTCTTGTTTTAAAGCTTCGTCTAGTGTGTTGTCTGCCAGCAGTGTCACGCCCCTGCTGGCCCTTACCGGTTGATTATCCAGGCTGGCCGAAACTACATTTATTTTTGCTCGGCGCAATAGGTCGATAATGGTGACAGCTTCAAGTTCTTCACAACCTTGTGCGAGTGGGACCAGGACGCTTGCCATGATTGGTTCCTTACTTTGACCACAACAGTCGGGGCTTCCCTAGGAGCCTGTCGGACTTAGGATGAATCTGCTGCGGAAAAGCCATTTTGGCCAGATTTTCCGATTAAATTCGTTAAATATGTCCAATAT
>JAADIM010000080.1 GCA_013151345.1 Gammaproteobacteria bacterium | reverse complement strand
GCAGTAGTCCGAGCAGTAATAACAAGGAAATCTTTTTCATTAATTTTTTCTCACGTTGTCATTTATCCAGGAAAGATAACTTGGCAGACCAATTTCAATTGAGACAGCAATTATCTCTGGGAGTTCATAGGGATGATTCGCCAGAATATGTTGCTCAATCCGCGGATAAGCCGTTTTAATGGACTTGATGATTAATAGGTGCTCCTGGCTTGATTCGATTTGGCCTTTCCACTGGTAGACCGACTCCACACCGGGTATTATATTCACACATGCGCATTGCTGGTTTTCTACCAATATTCTAGCAATGTTCGATGCGCTCGTTTTGTCAGGGCAAGTACACAATACAATATGAAAGTTATCGGACATTGGCATTGTATCTTGAAATCGGGGTATTTTGTTGCATGGTTGTACTCATGGTGATGTTTATGGTTAAACAATGATCCTACTTTAAATAATACATGGACGGTATCCATCAGATTAAAAAAGCAACTCTTTAGTGTTTAGGCAGAATAAATATAATACAAACTATGCTTGTGGATCATTTTATTACATTTTCTGTTAAATTTAGGTTATAAAACGATAATTTACTGTGGGCCTTATTTTACTTAAGGCGTTGAATATTTGAGAGCAGGGAAAGTGTTCAAGTTTCTTTTTTTATTATTTCTGATTGTACCTATCATAGAGATCTATCTGCTTATTAAGGTAGGTGGGTTAATTGGCGCAATACCAACTATTTTTCTAGTGGTGTTTACTGCTGTGCTGGGGGCATGGTTGCTTCGTATACAGGGGTTTTCAACGATTCGACGTGTGCAGAATAGTATCAATAGTATCGCACAGGGTGAAATACCTGCGGTCGAAATGCTGGGCGGGGTATTGTTGCTGGTGTCAGGTGCGTTATTGCTAACACCGGGCTTTTTCACCGATACAATCGGATTTCTTCTACTCTTACCGGCATTTAGACGGGGTTTGGTGATTTGGTTTTTAAGCCGTGGGAAAATATTTAGAAGCCAGTCTAATGTTCACTCGCAGGGAGTTAAGGGTGGTAATGACCCGTTCTCCGATACGCAGGGGCAGCGTCATCCACATCGGCCGCGCACCATTGAGGGTGAGTATCGGAAAGAGGATTGAGAGGGTTTGGGCTTAAAATAGTGGTTTTGTAGTAGTTTGTGTCTCTAATACCCCCGTGTTTCTCTCATTTTGGCAACTGCTGCTGCTCCAGGCGCAATTTTATCTCGCCCGTCCAGAAAATGTCGCAAAAGTCTTCTTAGGTTTGAGTGAGAGCAGCGAAGTCCAGCGCAGGTGTTCATCCATGGGGTCCGTATCCCCCCCCTATATCTCTCTACATTAGCCACTTCTCCAAAATCGCTAGGTAATTCCTAATACTAATGCAAAAAAAATTCCCTGAAGCTCTTGATTTTCAAACTTCTATCGCTATTATTAGCACTCATTCGGGTTGAGTGCTAACTTGGTGTTTGCACATTCGGAGTAATTTCCTAAATAATCAAGTATTTCAAGGAGATAGTAAATGAATATTCGTCCACTACATGACAGGGTCATTGTTCGACGTATGGAAGAAGAGCGTACCTCTGCTGGTGGTATCGTAATTCCAGATACCGCTACTGAAAAGCCAATCCAGGGTGAAATCGTTGCTGCAGGTATTGGCAAGATTTTGGAAAATGGTGACGTACGTCCACTCGACGTAAAGAAGGGTGATCGCATTTTATTTGGTAAATATGCTGGTACTGAAGTCAAGGTTGAAGGTGAAGAGCTTTTGGTTATGCGTGAAGATGACATCGTTGGTGTTGTTGAAGTCCAATAAATCACATACAACATTCGATTCGTAAAGTGTAATTAGCTCTAAATAACAAGACCGGGATTCAGAAAAGTATTTGTTCCCAATAAAAGTTTAAGAGGAAATAATCATGACAGCAAAAGAAGTGAAATTTGGTGATGAAGCACGCCAACGTATGGTACATGGCGTCAATATTCTCGCTAATGCAGTTAAAGTAACATTGGGTCCCAAAGGCCGTAATGTGGTTTTAGAAAAAAGCTTTGGTGCGCCGACCATAACCAAAGACGGTGTTTCTGTTGCCAAAGAAATTGAATTAGAAGACAAGTTTGAAAACATGGGCGCACAGATGGTCAAAGAAGTTTCTTCACAAACGTCTGATGCGGCTGGTGACGGTACAACGACTGCGACAGTTCTGGCGCAATCAATTTTATATGAAGGTCTTAAAGCAGTTGCCGCGGGCATGAACCCAATGGATCTCAAGCGCGGTATCGATAAAGCAGTATTAGCAGCAGTTGCAGAATTAAAAAGTATTTCCAAGCCTTGTAATGACGAAAAAGCCATATCACAGGTGGGCACCATTTCGGCAAACTCTGATTTAGAAATTGGTACTATCATTTCAGATGCAATGTCTAAAGTAGGTAAGGAAGGTGTTATTACCGTTGAAGAAGGCAATGCGCTGGAAAACGAACTGGATGTTGTTGAAGGTATGCAGTTTGATCGTGGTTATTTATCGCCTTATTTTGTCACTAATCAACAAAACATGAGTTCTGAACTGGAACAGCCTTACATCCTGTTATTTGACAAGAAGATCTCAAATATCCGGGAATTATTGCCTATCCTGGAAGGTGTTGCGAAATCTGCCAAACCGCTGCTGATTGTTTCGGAAGATGTTGAAGGTGAAGCATTGGCGACATTAGTGATCAATACCATTCGCGGCATCGTTAAAGTTGCTGCCGTTAAAGCACCTGGTTTTGGTGATCGTCGCAAAGCGATGTTGCAAGATATTGCAATTCTTACCGGCGGTACCGTTATTTCTGACGAAGTGGGCTTAAGCCTGGAAAAAGCGAGTTTGGATGATCTGGGTAGTGCCAAGCGAGTTATTATCACTAAAGAAAACACAACCATTATCGACGGCGCTGGTAACGCAACGGAAATCGAAGGCCGTGTGACACAAATTCGTTCACAAATCGAAGAAGCGACATCTGATTATGATAAAGAGAAGTTGCAGGAACGTGTTGCTAAACTGGCTGGCGGCGTCGCTGTTATCAAAGTAGGCGCGGCGACAGAAATCGAAATGAAAGAAAAGAAAGCACGTGTTGAAGATGCATTACACGCGACTCGCGCAGCAGTAGAAGAAGGTGTTGTCGCCGGTGGTGGTGTTGCATTGGTTCGTGTCCAACAGGTTATTGCGAAACTCAAAGGTGATAATCACGATCAGGACGTTGGTATTAGTATTGCACGCCGTGCAATGGAAGAGCCATTGAGACAAATAGTTGCCAATGCTGGCGACGAATCATCAGTTGTACTTAACAAGGTAGTAGAAGGTAAAGGTAACTTCGGTTACAACGCCGCTTCTGGAGAGTACGGCGATATGGTTGAAATGGGTATTCTTGACCCAACTAAAGTAACACGTACAGCACTGCAAAATGCCGGCTCGGTAGCGGGTTTATTGCTTACCACCGAAGCGATGGTTGCAGAAGCGCCTGCTAAGGATTCAGCAGCTGCACCTGCCATGCCTGATATGGGCGGTATGGGCGGTATGGGTGGTATGGGCGGCATGATGTAATTGCTGTTTCACAATGCCTGGCCTTGCGGTCAGTGCTTTGAGTATTATGAGTAACAACGTTAGTAACTTTTGTTAAAAAAAGCCCCACCAGAAATGGTGGGGCTTTTTTTTGAGGGAGGGGGCTTGCTACTTTCTGGGCGATGCTTAATGATTGCTAATAAATGACGGGTGCGTTCAAATGCATCTGATTTAAGTGAAAAAATTATTTTGTAGGTTAGGTGAGCATAGCGAACCCCGACAAGCGAGGAATAAAATCATCATTGCTGGACTTCGCTACGCTCACTCCAGCCTACACTGAAAAAAATAGATATTAATGGCATTAGGAACGTTGCGGAATCGTTTATATGGCAAGTGAGCGAAAATCATCTTTTTCCGATTTGTGGCCAACTTACAAACGCTTTATTCGCTTTGTTAAGCCCGATACACGTTTATTGGCGTTAGATTATCTCACCATAGTGATCGCCGTTGCCACCAACACCGCGATGATCTGGTTGATTGGAAAACCCTTTAACCTGTTGCAAAACGAACAGTATGACCAGGTATTTTCAATTCTGATATTGTTTGCCGTTGTCGTGCTTGTAAATCAATCAGCGCAATTTTTTGGTGGATTATTGACCAATGCGGTCGGGCTAAGAAGTATCGGCCGACTGCGCAATGCCATTTTGGATAGGATATTATTTTTGTCCTTTCCAGTTGCAGGACAAATACAAAAAGGTGACTTGTTAGCACGATTAACCAACGATATTGATCGCGTAAAAGTGGGTATTGTTGAAACGCCAATTTATGCTGTCTCGCATATTCTGACTTTTTTTGTGTATATAGGCATGTTGTTCTGGATAAATATTACACTTGCTTTAATAGCCGTTGTGATTTCATTCGTTTTTGTGGTGCAACAAAAATTATTTTCATCACCCAAGCGACACGCGGCCGAGAATTATTTTATGCGTAACGGGCAATTGCTTGCGTTTGAGGAGCAGGCCATTAGTCACATGCGGGGTGTTAGCACTAACGTTGCAGAGTCCCTGATTTCTGAATTGCACCGTTCCTCCTTTGAAAAAGCACGCTACTGGGCGATGCGCGAGCTTGGGTTAAATATTGGATTTAATATTTCATTCACATTTTTGCTTTACCTTACCTGTCTGATAGTTGTCCTTGTGGGTATTGATGGCATCCAGGACGGGCGATTTGGTGTTGGCCACCTAGTGAGTTTTATATTGTATTTGGGTTATATAAACGTACCGGCAAGAGGAATGGCTGACTTACTATTTCAAAGTATGGGCAATCTGGGAGCAGCAAACAGAATACTTGACGTCTTTGACGCGCAGCCACTTGTTAAAGACAGTGCCAATGCCAAACAACTCGAAATTAAGCATGGTGGCTTAGAATTAAAGGAATTGCATTTCCGTTATCCGGATGGACCGCAAATATATAACGATGTTTCGCTTGTAGTGGAACCCGGTGAAACGATTGCATTGGTAGGGCCTAGCGGTGTGGGCAAATCAACATTAGCTAATTTGTTAATGCGATTTTACGATCCCGATCAAGGAAAGATTTTAATCGATGGTATTGATGTTCAAACATGTACGGTAGAATCGCTGCGGAAAAATATCTCTGTTGTGTGGCAGGAACCCTTTATTATTAACGACACAATAAAAGCAAACCTGCTAATGGTCGATCCTGTAGCTACTGAAGAACAGCTTATTACAGCATGCAAGCATAGTTATGCCTGGGATTTTATTTGCGACCTGGAAAACGGCTTGCAAACAAAAATTGGCGCTGATGGCACTACTTTATCCGCTGGCCAGGTCCAACGGTTGGCTATAGCACAAGCTTTTTTACGCGACGCAGCGATTCTCATTCTCGATGAGGCGACGTCTGCACTTGATAGCCTGAGCGAACTAAATGTTATCAACGCGCTCGATCATCTCAGAAAAAATAAAACAACCTTCATTATTGCCCATCGATTTTCAGCGATAAAGTCTGCTGATCGTGTTGTGTATTTTAATGGTGATGGCACAATTACTGTGGGTGCGCATAGCGAACTAATGCAGAAACATGCAGGTTACAGAAAAGCAGTGGAGTGGCAGACAAAAGAGGTAGAATGATAACTGTAAGCCAGGGAAAAACGCTAACGCGCCCTGCAAATACTGTGTTGGCAATGACTATCATAGGTAATTATTTAATTGGCGATGAAAAGGAAATTATCAAAGTTTCTGCGATGGCAAAGGGAAATTGTCCGTTTCTTTTTACCTTACGCAAAACCCGACCGGCGTTATATTTATCTGCTTGGTGTGTTGGCGCTCGTTATCGCTGCGTCCAATGCATTTTTAATCTGGAAAATAGGTGGAGCGATTACTCAAATCACGCAAAGCCAGTTTGATCAGTTAAACACAATTTTGCTTTTTATCGCTGCCATCGTGTTGTTTAATCAGGTTATCCAGTTTACTCAAGCCTATACTTTGCAACGCGTGACGCTGCGTTTTATCGACCGTCTAAGGGGTAAGTTACTTGAGCATATTCTGCAATTATCATTTCCAATAAATAAACAGTTTGAAAAAGGCGATCTTATTACACGCCTGTCGAGTGACATTGACAAGTTATTACCCTTTGTTATCAATGCGCCGCTTAATCTGTTTTCAAGCATTGTTGTATTGATAGTTTATGGTTCAATTTTGTTCTGGATCGACTGGCAATTGGCGTTGATTGTCGTAGCAATGGCGCCGGTATTTTATTTCTCACAACATTATGTTGCTCCCAAAGCCGGTCGTGCATCGCGTCACTTTATACAGGAAAACGCCAATCTCATGATCGTCGAAGAGCAGACGTTGAGTAATTTAAGAGGCATCAGCAGTTTCAATAGTGAACAGGTGATACGCGATAAACACAAAACACAATTTAATATTGCGCGTCGCTGGGCATTAAAAGCCCGCAAAATCCGTATCTTGTACAACGCATTTTTTACTTTTTTGGTGTATTTTGCCGGCGTGATCGTTATTTACAGCGGTATAGCTGGTATTCAGTCAGGTCAGATTACCATTGGTGCGCTCGTTAGCTTTCTGATGTATGTCAGGTTTTTAACCTTGCCGGTACTTAATATTGCCTCTATCCCGATTCAGCTTCAGGCCAACCGGGCTTCAGCCGATCGCGTGATAAGTGTGATGCGTATGCAACCTGCCGTACAAGACCAAGAAAACAAAACCGAACTTTGGGTGAAGAACGGGGCGATCGCTTTTCACGATGTTTCATTTACCTACCCGGGTAGCACGGCCCCGATTTTCGAAAACCTATCGATGAATATTCACGCTGGTGAATCGGTTGCATTGGTTGGTCCGAGCGGCTCAGGAAAGTCCACGCTGGCTTCGCTTTTGTTGCGTTTTTTTGATCCTCAGCAAGGTTATATCGCGATTGACGATGTTGATATTAAAACGGTTTCACTTGTGTCTTTACGAAACCAAATTTCGATTGTTTGGCAGGAACCGTTTCTGATTAATGGTACGATCAGGGATAACCTGCTGCTGGCCAGCCCTGGTGCAACTGAGGATCAAATGATAAAAGCCTGTCAGTCAGGGTTTGCCTGGGAATTTGTTGAAAAACTGGAGCAGGGCATTGACACCGTGATTGGTACCAAAGGCAGCAGTTTATCTGTCGGCCAAAAACAGCGTCTGGCCATCGCTCAGGCGTTTGCCCGCAATACACCCATATTAATTCTTGACGAAGCCTCATCCGCACTGGATAGTCATTCTGAACAAAAGCTTGTTGAAGCAATTAATTTACTACGAAAAAATCGTACAACATTGATTATTGCTCACCGGTTTTCGTCAATCCGTAGCGCTGACCGGATATTGTATTTTAATCATAATGGCACAATTACCTCGGGCACACATGATGAGTTGATGCTGACTATTGCTGATTATAATGAAGCCGTGAACTGGCAGACTACTCAGTCGGGTATAGGATGAATAAAGCCGAAACAAAAAAAGGGCCATCAAGTTGATGGCCCTTTTTTTGTAAAACAGCTTAAATAGCTACCAAAACAGTTATTGTCAAAACAACTATCATCAAAACAAGGTCGACAAACGTTACATCTTTTTTATGTCGACCTGATAATGCGCTGATTAAAGAACCGGTACTGGTGCTACCGGAGTTGGTGCTATTGGAGTTGGTGCTACCGGAGTTGGTGCTACTGGTGTGGGTGCTGGTGTAGCAGGCGCTCCGCCCATCATACCACCGCCCATCATACCACCACCGCCCATACCGCCCATACCGCCGCCCATACCGCCGCCCATACCCATAAGAACCTCCTTATCCAAGTTAGTAAAATAAAAATATTGGTTTCGGGTTAACTTATTCAGTGACTTCTTATCTGATGATATGTATTAAAACCATCAGAAAACACTTACCACCCCACGTGATGTCGTTTCACTTATTGCCGTATTATTTTAACTACGCTTGACTCTCCAACAATAAGCCCAGTGAATCGACTTCTAACAACTTAGCACACAGTTTTTTTTCAGTAAAGCGCCAAATATAACCCTATTTAAAAATTCAATGATTTAGAATAAGTGTTATTTTTACATAATGTTGGAATGCGGTTTTTATTTTATTTTTCTTGACTATAAAGGAGTTACTTAGTTAAAAAGGGCTATTAATTTAATGTTTTCTTGGGCAAAATTTTTGTAATTTAAGCTGTCATTTGTAACTCAGTATTTATCGCCAATTTTCTGTGCATGCTCATCAATAGGTAGAAATATTTATGAATAGAGTCTCTGATCTGTACCCCGATCCTGCTCCTGTTTACGCTAAGCTGATTGACGGCTCATACATGGCTATTCCAAAAGAAAGTCTGCCGCCCCTTGTTCTAGAACCAGAGAGATCACAAGAAGGTTTTAAGCCTGATGTGAATGCTGCCTGTTATTGTACCAGCGGAAAGCCCTTTGGATTATGCTGTGGATCAGGTGAAGCGATTCGATTACCGCCATATGGTCTGTTTATGTTTGAGAATTATCTCGATGCAGATACGGTAAAGAATCTCAGGGAGTTTGCTGATCAGCGCGACGCGGTACGCTTAATGGTTGTCGATGATGATAAGTCCACCGCAGATAATATTGTAAGGGTCGTTGATGAGCGGCGTGTTACCGAACGTGTAGACATGGGGGAACGTCAGCAGGAGGTGAATGACATCATGAAAAATGCGTTTATCGATCTGGCTGACAAGTGTGTGGGTAAATCACTGGACTGGATTGAGGAACCCAATTTAATGCGTTATCGCGAAGGTGGTTATTATATTAGACATGCTGACAGTGAAAATTTTGATGCAGATACTCATACCTGGCACAGAATCATCGACCGTGATCTGAGTATGTTGATCTATTTAAATGATGATTACGAAGGAGGGGAACTGAGTTTTTATAATTTAAATTATCAGATTCGTCCGCGGGCAGGCGCAGCCGTGATGTTTCCTTCGGGTAATCGTTATATGCATCAGGCTGAAACAGTCACTCAGGGTGTGCGTTATGCCATCGTAAGCTGGGCGTCGGTACGTGGTGTGTCAAAAATAGCGACCCGGCCACCCGAGACAGTCATTCTGTTGGGTTAAGTTGCAGGTTTAGCTTGTAGGCTTGGTTTGTGAATTCTTAATTTGTTGTTAAGTGTCCAGGTAATATATCGCCCGGATAATTGTCTGCCAATAATTGTTGTGCAAGCTGTTTTGCTGCACCCACTTCTGTTTTATATTCTATTAGCAAACGAGCGATATCATTTGTGCGATGCTGCGGGCTGTAATTCATTTGTTTGTTTTTGGAATAAACACCAAGCAGGCTTTTGATTCGTTCATTAATATCAATACTATCCAATGATGTTAGGCCAAACAGACGGCCGCAGGCTTCTACAGATTTACGAGGCTGCGCAAGCATGACATTAATATCGAGGCTGTGTAGTTTTTCAGGAAAGCCCCGCCATGCTTCCAGATACAGGGCGATATTAAAACACCAGTAAACAGCCGCCATGTGTGCAAAGCTATCGTCGTTAATAGTTGGTCCGGCAGGAATATTTAATAATCGTGGCGCATGTGTGCTCATAGCCGTGTATCGAGCACGTACCCATTCGCGTCGGTTGTCAGCTTTGAGGCAGGCTACGACAAACTCTGCAAGTGGGGTGTACATAAATAGAATGGGTATATCATGCAGGCATTCGAGCAGCTTTATCATTATAGGATTGTCAAAGTCATTGGCCTTGATGACAGCAGGCTGACTGGATTCGTATCTGCGGGACAGCAGTCGTAAGATTCGATCCAGCCAGTCATTTTCTTCTTGTTTCGAACCCTTAGTTTGCGAATTTATATAAACCAGCAAATTACCCACAATCCCAGGCTCTCTTAAGGGCAAACAATTATACGTGGCACCCAGTGCCTGGGCCATCAGGGTTGAACCGCAAAATGCAGTATGAAAAATGAAGGCCGAGGGTTGCCAGGTAATGCCTTGTGTCATCTGTTGAAGGCGTTCAAGCTCCGACTCGATGACGCAAGTACCGCGTATTCTACCAGGATCAAGAAACACGCTTTCGCTGTACCAGCGCGGCGACATTTTTACGAACCACGCTTTGTTTTGAAAAAAGTCTATGCGCGCAGGGAACAGGTCTGGGCTGGTTTCAAATGATTCGAGCGCCATGCCCATCTGTGCAGTCAGATTTCCATTTGTTTCAATGCCAACTGTCGTTAGGCGTGCAACAATGTCGGCATTCGCCGCTGTGCGTTTGGCAATGCCACAGCAGTATTCATAGGCGAGTCCACTATCACAAGGGCAAGGCTCAAGAGTTTTCGGTATGGTCATGATTCGGTGTCTTTTTGTTGATCCAGGTTTTAAATTGCCAGGGTTATTTTCAGAATGTATATTATGTGGTCTGGCAAGCAAAGAACAAAGCCTCTGGCCCAAAAAAAGAGTAAACTAAGTCAATGAAAATTGCTTATTTTGGTTATGATTTTTTTAGCGCCGCACTTGCGGCGCTGCTTGCGGATGGGCAGGATGTTTATCGTGTCTATACCGTGCCGTGCGATAATCAGGTTGATCATAATCAGTATATTTTTGAAATGTGTCGCGAACATAAAATACCTGTCACGCAGGAGCGTGTTGATGCACAAATTATCAACCAGCTACACAACGAAGGGTGTGAGTTATTAGTTACTGCAGCGTATTATTACAAGATCCCTGATTTGTCTTCGACGACGATAAAAGGTATTAATATTCATCCTACCTTATTACCGATTGGACGAGGTGTGATGCCTTTGCCATGGATTATTCTCAAAAACCTCAAGCAATGCGGTGTGACGATACATAAATTGACCCAGGAATACGACGCGGGCGATATTTTGCGCCAGCAGTCCTTTCCGATAACCGAGCATGAAACTTTCGAATCATTGTCGGCTAGATTGCAGCTATTAGCAAAAGATTTGCTGTTGGAAGTAGTCACTGAAATTGATCGGTTTTGGGATAATGCAACGCCGCAAGGCGATGACGCAAGCTACTGGCCAAGACCTGATAAAGACCAGCGCAGCCTCGACTGGCATAAACCAGTTGAAGAATTAGAGCGTATCTGCCGTGCATTTGGAAAAACGGGGTGCTTTGCTCGATTTGATAACAAAAATTGGTCGGTCTATGGACTTAACGCGTGGACGCAATCACACAATTACGAAATTGGTACGGTCGTTCACAAAACTAACTCAGAAATGATCGTCGCCGCTGCAGACGGGTTGGTCAGTTTGTTGTATTTCCGCCTAGAATTATAAACATAAGCGTAAACTTAGGGGTGATGAAAAGGCGTCTCGATTAGGCAGAAGCATGTCGAAGAATAAACAAGGGCCACTTTACGTGGCCCTTGTTTTACTATTAAGTATTTCACTATCAAGTATTTCACTATCAAGTTTCTAATAGTGCTTCACACATCGCTAATTGTATTCTTAACTGTATTCTTAACTGTAATCTTAATTGATACGTTTGTTATACGATTAACTTGTGATGGTTATACGTAACACTATGCAGTTCTTATTCTAATATTAATTCATCTTATGATGCAGCGAATTGTCATACAGAACAGACTTCAAATGTGAACGTTGCTACCCCCCGCCCGTACTTCCCCATAGATAACGAATAATTTTTTGTTTCTATTTTTTAAATTGTTTAATTCATGAAACTCTCTATGACTCAAAAAAAGTGTAGCAGGCCTACTACCGATAGTCAAAACAATAGACATAGTCGCATCTTAAGTCATAGTCTCACAATGCATGGCTCCACAAATGCATAGCTCCACAAATGCATAGCTCCACGATGTATCGCCCCACAATTAAATCAGGGGTTATCAGTATATTTTTGTATAACATTGAGTTAGGCAGGAAGGAATGTTGTACTCTGTGTTAAGCATCTTTTATAAAGCGGAAAGTAAAAGTAGAAAGATCAAAAGTACAAATATAGAAAGGGGAGTCAAACAGCGACATCCCCTTATCCCCTTGTTTTATTGCTAATAAATAATATACATATTTACATCTTACGTTTTTATGTAGTAACGAGTGTACATAGACTTTAGCGTTATGTAGTTTGGTAACTATGTTCAGTAATAGAGAGTGTTCAGCGAATTACATTCCGCCGCCCATTCCTCCACCACCGCCCATACCACCGCCCATACCGCCGCCCATGCCACCGCCACCGCCACCCATTCCACCCATAGTATTTCTCCTGAGTTTAAGTGATTATGACAAAGTGACCAGCATTGCTGCTAGCGTTAAGTGTTAGGCTAACTTGGTACGGCGTTGTTACTTACGATTTATATAACACGCGATGTTATAAAGCATGCTATATGTGAAACACTAAACCGAAAGTACCCAACCCGGTATACGTCAGACTAACGTCACGTTTAACTAGCGGAATTAACTAATGTCGAATAAAATCCCACTTCCCCTAGGTAGCTGTGATGTCTTAACGTACCAAATCTATAAGCTCATGTCAAAAAGTTATAAGCTTATAATTTTTTTGCAGTTATCGCTGTAACATTTTGATAGTATTGATGATTTAAAGCTTGTTTCGGGATGAGGAGGGGGGGGGGTAAAATAAAACTGAGTGAATTTCAAATTATTTTCGCGAAGTTAGGCTTAGGAGAATACCAGTCAGTCCCGCATTTTTATATTAATTCTAAATGCAGGGATGGCTGTGTTATAGACCTTACTGTTTTATAAATAAAAAATTTTCTTTATAAACACTTGTGTCTTTCTCTACTTAAACTTTATCTTATACAAATTAATACGCGTCAGCGCCGTCATCGAGACCAAATGCTGGGACAGGGAGTAGTGTGTGAGTAGCAACCAAAACAGACAAATAAAAGATGTAAATTTATTTTATTTGTCTGCGGCATTTTTATTGTTATCAGGGATTGCCAGCTTGACTTATCAAGTGACGTGGGTGCGTCTGTTAGGTTTAAGCATGGGATCAACAAGTGCTGCCATTAGTACAGTGCTGGCTGCGTTCTTTATGGGGCTTGCGCTTGGCAGTTATCTTGCTGAACGCATAACTCGTAACCGTATTGATAATTTTCGTCCTTATATTTTTCTCGAAATCATTATTGGCATATCGGGATTAGCCTTATTGCCTGTCTTATTGAATCTGGATGCAGTTATGGCATTGATGCCTGAACTGGGTTCCACGTTACCCATGAAGTTTGTTATTACAATGGCGCTGCTTATCTTGCCAACGCTTTGTATGGGTGCGACCTTTCCCGTGATGGCGTCCATCATGATTCGTCGCGAGGCGCAGATGGGTTTGCGCATGAGTCAGTTGTATAGTTTAAATACTGCGGGTGCTGTTGCCGGCGCGTGTTTGTCCGGTTTTGTGTTTATTCCTAACTGGGGGTTAGATGGTTCTATCTTTATTGCTTTCACTATCAATATCGGCATCGTCTTGGTGGCGTTGTATATCAATCGTAATTTAACACTTCCGGCTATCGAACCCGTGTCTGATACTAAGGTTGTGATAGCTAGTGCGTCTGCTAACGTAAACACCAAGGAACAGGCGCCATTACGTTTACAAGCTTTGGTCGTTTTATTTTTTACCGGCTTTGTTGCGATTGCGACCGAAGTCGGTTGGACTAAATTTTTGGTAATTTTTGCTGGTACCACAATTTATGGTTTCGCAGCGATATTGACTATTTTTTTAACCGGGATTGCAGCGGGTTCGTGGGCGATTAAATCACGCATTGAGACGATGTCGTCGCCGCAAACCTGGATGGCGGTTGGTTTAGTTTTACTGGGCGCAAGTCTGTTAATGACACGTGCCGGCTTGAGTTTTGTTCCGAATATTTATCAGGCGATTAATCATTTTCCGGCGCCAGATTTTATTGTGCATAGCGTAAAGTATAGTTTTATATTTTTGTTGCTGTTCATACCGACTTTTTTGTTTGGCGCACTATTCCCGATTAATCTTCGATTGTATTGCGGCAACTTGAGTGGTGTTCGATCGCGCATTGGAAAAGCGTATGCGGTGAATACCTTGGCCAGCATTTTTGGCTCAATTTTAGCCGGATTTTGGATTATTCCTGAACTGGGTACGGATTGGTTATTAACTGCGATGGCGGCGCTCATATTGATTTTGCCGTTCTTTTTTATTCGATCAATAGTGTCGACGAAAATCCGTGTAGCCGTAGTCGTTTTTACGTTTATCGCGGTTACAAGTAATTGGATATTCCCACACTTGGATTATAAGCAGCTCATTGCGTCCGTAGGTTATGATAGGGATCTACGTGAGGGAAAGAAACCCGAGTTTTTGTATCTGAAAGAAGGCAAAGCCGGAGTAGTTAGTATGATTACTTTTGACGGTGTGCACGTAAAATTGCAAAACAATGGATTAAACGAATCATTCATTGATATGGAAGATGAATATAACTCGTTGATTGTCGAATCCTTGTTAGGTCTAATGCCTTATTTTCTCCATGAAGATCCTAAAAAAGCGTTTGTTGTTGGCTTTGGTGGTGGTATTACCACCAAAGCATTAACGTACACGGATTTGCAATCAATTCGGGTTGTTGAACTAGAGCCTTCAGTTGTGGACGCTGGGCGCGCTATCATGGGTGGTGAAATAGCTGCGTTAAAAGATCCTCGAGTACAATTAAATTTTAATGATGCTCGAAATACGTTGCTCGTCGAAAAGGATACTTACGATATTATAGTGGCACAACCTTCACATCCCTGGCGCGCTGGTGCCGCGAACGTTTTTACTAAAGAGTTTTTTAATGTTGTTAAATCGCGCTTGAACCCTGATGGTATTTATGGACAGTGGATTAATCTTTTTAACATGGATGTTACAACACTGCGCGCGTTGCTCAATTCGTTTGTCACGGTATTTCCTGAAGCTGTCAGTTTTGCAGATATTAAAACCGGCGATTTTTTAATATTTGGTTCACAAAATAAACTGGTTTTTGATTTTGATCGTGTGTCTAAGCGAACCCAAAGAGAAAATATAGCCAAGCTGCTTGCTAAACATAACCTTTATCAGCCGGAACACTTGTTGTGGTATTTCGGTTTATCGCGTGAAGAAATGGTAAAAGCCATTGGGCAGAGTCCTTTAAACACAGATACCAATATTCTCTCCGAAGTGCGCTTGTCAAGAATAATCAGGCGACCAACAGGTGATGAAGACCCCTATAAATTTCTCGTTAGTCACTTTACTTTCGATGTGTTGCCGTATTTGAAAGAAGAACAGGCGCCGCCGCGACTCTTTAAATTGGGGCAATATTTGATGCATTGGAATAGCCTGGATATTGCGAAACTGCTGGCCAAACAAATTACCAAAATCAATGAGCAATGGGGCAGGGGGCTTGAATATGAAATATTATGGCAAACGGGCAATCTGGAGGCGGCGATTGAGTTTTACGATCAGCATGATGAATGGTTGGACGGCACCCGTAAATCTCAAATTGTAGTGTTGGCAGATTTGGGGCGTATTAGAAAAGCTGAGCAAATTGTCTCTAAAATTAAGGAAAAAGATCAACGTCGCCTGGCGGCAGCTTATTTAATGTACGCCAAGAGAGACTGGCAAGCTCTGGCCAATGTAAAACCACTCACCGATTATGAGAAAAAGTGGCAGTTAATCGGTTTAGCACAGCAAGACCTGAAAAGTGCAGGTGCCCAACTAGAGAAGCTTATAGCAGATGATTCGACGGAAATACCGCAACTCAGGGTGTTGGTGAAATATTTTGCGATGCTTGGGCAAGCCTCAAAAATGGATAATGCGGCAAGGCAGTTGGTGGAGGCAATACAAAAGCAGACAAAACAATTATCGGAGTTTGCAGAAGCCGCTATGGAAGAGGGAAATCTGAAATGGGCTCAGTCTATTTTACATAAAATGGAGAGATTGCATTCACAAGCGAAGACTATAACTGATCTAAAAGAAAAAATTGATACGCTAAGACTAAAGGAGAGTGACTCAAAAGAAGGGTAAAAACGCAATATGCGAAAAATCGCTTGTCTGGCGATGGTGAGTTAGCGATGATGCTTACTTTTTCCTTGCAACAAAAACAATAGTAGTGTAATAAAATGTGCCGCTAAAAGATGGACTCCGGGCTTTATCGTTTTGTTGTCTAACAATCCATTTCTAGGTTTTTCATTTTGTTTTTGAATGTATGGTTTAATCCATAGTTACATCGTTTAGTGTATGGCTTAATCCTCAGTTGTTGCACAGTTTTGTTCTTAGTTTATATTTTCATCATCCTCATACTCTCCTTATATGCTTTTTGATATTCAAGTTGATTTTCGTTAACTAGAGTGTTGACACCTTGCATTCGATTGTTCTAGGATCGCTGACGCGTTGCTAACAGACTAATTTTGTAAGAAGAATATAATATCGGAATATACTGATATTTAAACGACCGTATTTGAAAGCTGTACTTGAAAACTATTAGTTAGAAATAGTAGTTCAAAAGAATGTATTTAAATAAAAACTGTATTTGAATACATTAAGTTACAACGATAAGGTAATAAAAATTAAAAAATAGAATTGAAGGATTAGTTTAAGTAAGGGGAGTGTGTTATTTGTAGGGAGCTTGGCCGGAAATGGCAGGTGCCCCTCTTTTTTCATAGGTAAACGTGCAGAGGCGTTGAATAGAGCCCTGCCGTACCGTTCCTCGCAGTAACTATGTGCCTATAGCCTATAGTGAGTGCTTACGCATTTGTCACTATTATTGATGGCGCATCCGAATCCTAACTAAGTATTATGACGTGAGTATTAAGGCGTATGTATTTAGACAGACATAAATTTGAAATAAGTTAGATAGAAGTTAAAGAAATTATAAAAGCACTGTTACAGGTGGGCGTATTTTTATTGTTTGCGTTTTTTGTAAGAACCAGCGCTTAGTTACTTTTTTCTTACAACTAACTCAGGTATCACCCGATGACAGTATTTATTTTAAAGTAAAGAACCAGGATAAATTAATATGAAGGCACTGAAGTACCTTTTAGCTTCAACATTAGTTGCAGTGATTTACATTGCTGGACCAGGCCAAAGTCCCGCTTTAGCGGTCGATGCGATACCACCGGGCGGTAGTCACGACGGTGTCGATGTGCCACAGCCCATTGAATTTCCGCACGACATTCACGTGGAAGTAAATAAAATAAATTGTATGTATTGTCATACCTATGCGCGCCGCAGCAAGGTGGCTGGCATTCCACCGACAAGCAAATGTATGGGTTGTCACAAAATAATAGCGACTGATAAGCCTCGAATTCAAAAATTAACCGAGTACTGGACAAAAGGTGAATCTCCCAAGTGGAAAAAGGTACATGACTTACCCGATTTTGTTCACTTCACGCATGAACGTCACATAAAACGGTTCGTGTTTGATCAGGATTTCCCCGTTGAAGATGTCAAAGAAGTGTGTGCATTTTGTCATGGCCAGGTTAAAAACATGACCGTGGCCCACAAGGTTAAGCCGCTAAATATGGGCTGGTGTGTCAGCTGCCACGAAGCTAATGGTGGCCCTGGTGACTGTTGGAAGTGCCATAAGTAATTCGGCAGTCTATTCTATTGCCCAGCATAATATCCAGTGACTAACGAGTAAGCGATTAACGCGTAAACAACGAAGAGATTCAAACTATGAATGGACCAGTAAAACGTAGAGACTTTCTTAAAATGATGGGCGTCAGTGGTGTCGGTGGCACGCTTGCGGGTTGCGACTTGCCGTCAACCGTCACATTGGAAGAAGGTAAGGAAGATGTTGTTTCCTATTTTATGCCGGAAGAGTACGTCATTCCAGGTGTGGGTGTCTGGTTTGCATCGACTTGTTTACAATGTGATGCAGGTTGCGGCATACATGGACGGGTACGCGAAGGACGTTTTCTAAAGGTCGAAGGAAATCCTGATTCACCCATTAATAAAGGCAAAACATGCCAAATGGGCCAGGCTGGCGTACAAAGCCACTATAATCCGGATAGAATTACCCAGCCGATGATGCGTGAAGGCGGCAAATTAATAGCTGTCTCTTGGGAGCAGGCCAATAGCGCGCTAAAACAAAAACTAAGCAATGCAGGCAAAAAAATTGGCTGGTTTACCGGTACGATCAGTGGGCATCAATCAGCATTAATTACTAACTACCTGGATGCTGTCGATGCATCAACTGAAAGCCATTTTACACATGATGTAGTTAACGCTGCGGTTTGGCAGGCAGTGAATAAAGACATGCTGGGCGACTCCATGCCAGAATTGCATATGGACAAAGCGGCGCTCATTTTATCTTTCGGCGCTGATTTTCTGGGCACTTGGGTATCACCTGTTCATTTTGCCGGCAAATGGGGGGAGTTTAGATCAGCAGAAGCAGGTGCGGGTCGCGGTACGCTCATTCAAGTAGAAAGTAAAATGACGTTAACTGGTGGTAACGCCGATCTGTGGGTGCCTGCTAAATCCGGCTCCGAAGGGGCGATTGCGTTAGGTTTGGTGAATTATGTAATAAAGAATTCACCGAATGCGGGAAATAATATATCGAGCGAGCAACAAAATTTAATATCTTCATATAGTCTGGAGAAAGTTGCTCAAATTGCTGGTACATCTCAGGACTATATTAAACGAATTGGTGATGCGTTAATTAAACGCTCTCCGAGCCTAGTATTGGCCGGTGCGTCAGTTGAAGGGCATGAACATGGCTATGACGCTGTTGCAGCGATAATGCTGTTAAATATTGTTCTCGGCAATGTCGGTAAAACGATTCAACCTTCCAATGCCACTCCTTTTCCGCAGTTACAAGCAAAACCAGGTAACACACGTGATTTAATTGAATTTACTAATGCGGCTAAATCTAAAAAGTTTGATGTGGTTTTCTTTAGCGGCAGCAATCCTGTATTTACGGCGCCTGACTCTCTGGGCCTGAAAGACGCGCTAGGCAATGTTGGTTTTAAGGTGGCCGTGTCGACGTTTCCTGATGAAACCACAATGCAGGCCGATCTGGTTCTACCTCTTTCTTCCTATGCAGAAGACTGGGGAACGCATGTCCCTGCATATCAAGAAGATCGAAATATAGTCGCCGTGCAACAGCCCTTGATGAATAACTTATACAGTGATACCAAAGGTTTGGGTGATATATTGCTCGATTTATTAAAAGACAAAAAACCTGACGAGTACGGTTCATATAAAGATTATTATGCATATTTGCAGGATGCGATCAAAACCCTGCGAGGCTCATCTTCAATTAAAGAACCTGAAGCCGGAGATCTACAATTCTGGAACAAGACATTAAAGACGGGGTTGATTGATGTTGCGGATCAAAAAAATACGTTTGCATCGACCATATCAACAGAAAATGTGACTATTAAATTACCGGAAGAGAAGACTGATTCCGCTTACCCCTATCAGCTAGCACCCGTCGCAAGATTGGGCCTATATGATGGTCGCCACGCTAATCTGCCATGGTTACAAGAATCACCGGACCAAATTTCAAAAGTGGTTTGGGATTCATGGGCAGAGATGCACCCAAACACCGCGAAGAAAATTGGTGTTAGTCATGGCGATCTAATTGAAGTTGCGTCTGAAAACGGATCGATAAAGCTGAAGGCTTATATAATTAAAGGTGTTCATCCGGATACCATTGCTATCCCATTGGGGCAGGGCCATGAAGAGTTTGGGCGTTATGCAAAAGGTCTTGGCGTTAATCCGTTGAAGATTCTTACAGCGAGAACAGATAGCAAAACGGGTGAGCTGGCTATGTATGCTACCCGGGTGAAAGTCACGGCCTTAGGTAAAGAAGATGTGTTTGTCAGATTGGGGGGCAATGATACACAGGTCGGTCGTAAGTTTGTTCGAACGATTCCCGTAGAAGTGCTCAAGCGCACAGAAGGAGCATAAATAATGTCACTAAGTAATATTCTTAATAATTGGTCCCATTATCGTCGTGGCGCTGAAGAAGGTGGTCATCATGACTACGAGCATCGCTGGACCATGGCAATTAACCTTGATAAGTGCATAGGTTGTAACGCATGTTCAGTTGCGTGCTACAGTGAAAATAATTTGGCCGTTGTAGGCAAGGCTAAATTTGATAAAGGTCAGGCGATGCACTGGATGCGCATCGAGCGTTATTTTGATGAGTCTGAGAAAGAATTCCCTGACAGTGGTGCCAGCTTTTTGCCAATGATGTGTCAGCAATGTGGAGCAGCCACCTGTGAACCGGTTTGTCCTGTTGCGGCTACCTATCACACTCCTGATGGTCTAAATGCACAAGTTTATAACCGTTGTATTGGTTCACGTTATTGTTCCAATAACTGTCCTTTTCGTGTGCGTTACTTCAACTTTTACTCTTATTACGAATCATCCTGGCCTGAACCACTAAATTTACAGTTAAACCCTGATATAACAGTACGTGACAAGGGGGTTATGGAAAAATGCACTTTTTGTGTTCAACGTATCCGCGTCGCAAAAGACAAGGCCAAAATGGCGGATCGCAGAGTGATAGATGGTGAATTCACCACCGCATGTGCCCAAGTTTGTCCAACATCGGCAATTGTATTTGGTGATACCATGGATAAGGATAGTCAGGTCGCCAAGCTTTGGAAAAAACAACAAGTAGAACGAGTAGTAACCAAACAAAATAAAAGTAATTCAGAATTGCGCGGTTATCGTATTTTTGAAGAACTTAATGTTGATCCATCTGTTATGTATATGGAACGGGTTCGAGACACAGAGATATAACTATTCTCATCCCACAACCTAAAATCTTAGAACGGAAGAGTCAGTAATATGATAGTAAGCGAAAAAGATATTAACGAACAAATAAAGTGGGCACAGATCAATACTGATGTTTTGCGCAGTTTAGAGAATCCACGTAAGGCATATTGGGTCGCACTCTTTATCTGTTTTGCCATGTTCAGTTGTGCCGTTGTTGCCGAGGTATACCAGTATCAAGTAGGTTTGGGTCCAACCAATTTGAATAACCCACATATGTGGGATATGTATATTGCTACATTTGTATTCTGGATCGGCATGAGCCACTCAGGCACATTACTTTCAGCTATTTTGCATATTATTCATGCCGACTGGCGTAAACCTATTTACCGTTTTGCTGAAGCGATGACTACGTTTTCGCTACTAACGGCAGGTTTTTTTCCAATGATTCACTTGGGCCGTGTCTGGAACCTGTATTGGGTACTTCCTTATGTGAGTGATCGTGGGCATTGGCCAAACTTCAGATCACCCCTGGCGTGGGACGCTTTTGCAATCAGCACCTATCTTTCTGCATCAATGCTTTTCCTCTTTATAGGCATGATTCCCGATTTGGCTATCTGTCGAGATAACACGACCGGCTGGCGTAAAAAATTATATACGGCGATTTCCCTGGGCTGGACGGGTAATGACCGTCAATGGCGTACTTTCCGTAAAACCTATTTGTTAATGGCCTGTTTCTTAATTCCGTTGGCCGTTTCTGTACACTCTATCGTATCGTCTGATTTTGCTGTGTCGATTATGCCCGGTTGGCATATCACCTCATTCCCGCCGTATTTTGTTGCAGGTGCGTTGTATTCCGGTTGTGCGGCAATTATTACGCTGTTCGTGTTGTTACGTTATTTCTTCCGATTCGAAGAATATATGACAACCGCTATTATGGAAAAAACCGCCAAGCTTACATTCGCAATTGCCATGGTGTGGACTTACCTGAACTTGATTGAATTTGGTGCTACTTGGTATGGCCATAATATGTATGACAAGGAACTGTTAATCGCCAAAGCGACAGGGCCTTATGCCTGGGTATTCTGGACCATGATTTTCTGTGGCATGGTGGTACCGTTTGCACTTGCGGTGCAGAAATTCAGGCGACATATGCCGACCATGTTTGTTGTTTCGTTATTTTTAAATCTTTCCATGTATTTTGAACGCTGGATGATTGTTGCACCGACATTGTCGATGTCGCATCAGTCACATCAATGGGATGTGATGTGGCCAAGTATTGTACAGTGGGCAATTGTATTTGGTAGCTTTGGTTGGTTTGGTATCTTGTTTTTGATATTTGTAAAAGTCTTTCCTTCCATTTCCATGTATGAAGTTAAAGAGATGGTTTATCATCGTAAACGTGAAGCTGAATTAGAGGGTGCCAGTGCGGCAACAAATAAGCCAAATCTGGAAGGAGCATCTTAATAATGAAAAATTATCGAATTCTCGGTTTGTTTAATAATTTTGAAGAAGCTTTTTCTGCTTTACATGATATTCGTGCTTCAAAGGTGCCGGGTGTAACTATTGATGATGTGACATTGAATTCACCCATTGAGCATCCAGAAATTGAAGAAGTACTGGGTGATCGTCCCTGCCATCTTCCAAAGTTCACATTGGCTGGCGCAATGTTTGGTTTGGTCTTTGGCTTTTTGTTTCTCGCCAGTGCGCAAGCGACGTTTTTGGTACAGCCGCAAGGTGGCAAACCCGTTATTCCTTTGCCATCAAATTTTGTTTTGGTTTATGAAATGATAATTTTCTTTGGCGTGTGGGCAACCTTCTTTGCATTTTTGTTTTTATCAAGGCTGTTTAGAAAACGTCATAATCTCTACAGTGAAAAAGTAAGTCTTGATCAGATTGGTGTCATCGTTGAATTGGATAAAAGCAAACTCGATTCACTAAAAGATTTATTTAAACAACACAAAGTGTTAGAAATTCGTGAAGAGGATATACGATGAGGTTTAATGGAAGGCTAATTCCTGCCCTGTTTGTATTATCATTGCTTGTGCCGACGGTTGTATTCGCCTGGCCCTGGTCAACAGATATGATGAACCAGCCCAGTGTTAAGCCGCAAGAAACGTATAAAGGAAAAATATTTTCTTTCCCGGCACGTTCAATACCGACTATCGGCGTGTTAACAACAGTCGCGAATAGAGACGAAGCCAAAAGCTTGCAAAATCCAATAGCTGTTACTGAAGGTTCGATAAAAATCGGTAAACGTTTATTTATTATATATTGTTCAGCATGTCATGGCTTATCGGGTAAAGCAGACTCGCCAGTTAGTCCGAAAATTGGTGCGATTGATCTAACAACCGAATATGTGCAAAAAGATTTAACCGAAGGTTGGCTTTTTGGCACGATTACATTCGGTGGTGCCATTATGCCTGCGTACGGCATATCTGGTGAAGGTGGTGGGTCGAACGATCTTTCAGTAGAAGAGCGCTGGCATGTAGTGAATTACGTTCGTAATCAGTTGGCCAAGCAACCTGTTGTAGCTAGCAAGGCGGACAAATAATTATTTATTTATTACAGTGTTCTTGTAATTAAAGGTAAAGGGTTAACTCGATGGAAAATTTTGGAAGCTGGTCAGTCTTAACAACGAATTTCTTAATCGTGCTTTTTATGGCACTCGCAGGTGTGACTTTTTCAGCCATCCTGCATCTGGTCAACGGCAAATGGCGCTTTCAAGTGCGATATATTGCGTGTTCGCTTGCTGCATTGTTTCCGGTCGCTTTTGTACTTTTATTAATATTACTTATTAATGGTGAGTCTACGTTTCAATGGTTAGCCACTGCGCATGAAGGAGATCAGCACTTACCGGGATGGCACAACTATACTTTTCTGGTAGCCAGGCAAATAATTGGTTTTCTGCTTGTGTTTGGCATGTTTCTATTATTTATTAAACTGCAGTATCAAACATCGATTGACAGCTCACCAGCCGCGCATCGGAAATTCCGCAACATTGCATTATTGATTCCAGGTGTCTATGTGATGTATGGCACGATGATCGCCTGGGATTTTGAAATGACAATGATGCCCAGCTGGCACAGTGCCAGTTATGGTGTTTACCACTTTGTCAGTAATTTTCATTGTTTTTTGGCATTTTTTACCCTGCTCCTGTTTTTCCTTCATCGCTCAGGTAAATTGAAAAATCCTTTTAAACCGTTTGTATTTAATTACATGGCTCAATTTATGTTAGCTTTTACTATTTTGTGGACCTATTTCTATTTCACACAATATCTGATTATGTGGTATGGACGATTGCCTGAAGAATTCGACCGTTTTAACCAAATGATGCAATTTGATTTGGCGCCTATTTGGTGGACCTTCCTTGCGCTCAAATTTATTATTCCATTTGTGACCTTTGCTGTTTATACACCGAATCGTCATAATCCCATTGTTATTATTATGGTTGCTTCTTGTATCGTTGTCGGCACCTGGCTTGAACGTTTCACCTGGATTTCTGGTTCAATTATAACAGAGCAGTATCACATACCGATGACGGCTGCTTTTGACTTTATTGTTACTGCCATTGTATTGGCCGCATCGTGGTTTGCCGTTAAATGGTCATTAAATAAGTACGGGTTGGTGAAAGCATCGTAACTTATACCGTGTTATATAGACGCGGGTGTTTACCGATGCCCGTGCTAGTTTTAACAGTTCCTAGTTCTGACAGTTTTCTGAGTAAGAATGATGCCGGTTCAGAGATGGACTTGGTATGATTTTTCTCCGGATTGCTCTGATCAGTGAACTTCTCAACGACAGCAATTAATTTTATGATGCTAATCAATGGGTTATTGCTTGCCCACTTTTGTTTAAAAAAAAATTTTTAGAACAGGACGAAATGGCACTTTTTCTATATAATGTCGTCTTTTCTCATTTCGCATATAGGAATTTAACTCAACCTTGCAACAAATAATTGGATGTCGCGATGGCCTTGATCGCTAATAGAAAATCAGTCATGACATTGTTTTCCGGTCTCACGGATATTTATAGCCACCGCGTAAGAATTGTGTTGGCTGAAAAAGGTATCAATGTTGAGTATCATTATGTAGATAGTGATAATAAACCAGAAGATTTAATAGACCTCAATCCCTACAATTCTGTACCAACACTTGTCGATCGAGAACTCGTTCTTTTTGATTCACAAGTCATCATGGAATATCTGGATGAACGTTTTCCCCATCCTCCTTTGATGCCGGTAGATCCTGTTTCCCGTGCTCGTAGTCGGCAAATGCTGTATCGCATACAGCGTGATTGGTACGGACATGTAGATACGTTATCAGGTCAGGATGAGTCCGGAAAACCGGAAGCACGCGTTGCATTGCGCGATGCGTTATCGACTGTTGCGCCTATTTTCGAACAAAAAGAATATTTTATGTCGGATGAATTTTCCGTCATAGATTGTGCTATCGCGCCTATTCTTTGGCGTTTAAGTTCGTTTGATATACAATTACCTCCACAAGCAAAAGCTGTTTATAATTACTCAGAGCGACTTTTCGAACGCGAGACCTTTGTTTCAAGTTTGTCAGAAGCAGAGCAAGAACTGAGATAATCAACCCACGTTCATTGGTGCTTATATTTATAAGTACTTAGGTTTATAAGTCCTTAGATTTATACGTACTTATTGTTTATAAGTACTCACGTTTCTAAGTACTTACGTTTATAAGAAAGAATTCGCTTTGTAAGGATGCTATAAATGTCCATGACTTCCAGTCGCCCTTATCTCGTCAGGGCCTTATATGAATGGATTGTCGTAAACGATTTATCACCTTATTTACTTGTAGACGCAAAGATTAGGGGTGTACAAGCACCTGCAGAATTCAGTGTTAACCAAAAAATTGTGTTTAACTTGAGTCCGCAGGCAGTTAAAGATTTGAACTTGGGTAATGAATCAATCACATTTAGTGCAAGGTTCTCAGGTAAACCTCAGAATATAGTGATTCCAATCAGTGCAGTGCTCGCCATTTATTCCAAAGAAAACGGTCGTGGGATGGTCTTTAGTGAAGACGACGAAACACAACCACCGGATCCAAGTAATACCGATAAATCGAAAACAAAACTGAAGCTTGTTAAATAGAATTACTTTTCAGCGAAGAGTACCTGCGAGACACTTCAGTAACGAACAGAGGTATTGTAATAATGGGCGCACACGGACCGTTAGAAAAACCTGTCTTAAACTCACTCGATAGTCTTCATGCATGGCAACGTTTTCATTTCCGCCTTACGTTAATTTATGGAGGTGCTGTATTTTTATCACTTGCTATGTTAGGTGCCGTATTTTACAAAACCGGTGTAGATAACGAATTACATGCTTTGCAAAAAAGATTGTTAGCGGTTGCCTCTAGCCTTGCCGCATCGATTGATGACAAAGAGATTACCGCGATCCCGGTCGATTCAGCTGAAATAACTACTTTTCACAAGAAGTTGGTAAAACGCTTTGATTATATAGCAAATCAAGACCCCGATATTAAAACGATCTACGTGTTTCGCCCGACCCTCGAACCAACCAAATTACGTTTTTTTGTAGACTATGTAAAAACAGGTCCAACAGGAAACCCCGGCGAGCTTTATGACGCGACGAGCTTACCTGTGATGCTAAGAGGATTTACAAAGCCATCGGTGGAAGAGAAGCCCTACGTAGATGAATTTGGTACAACCTTATCGGGTTATGCGCCTGTTTTAACAAAACAAGGAAAAAGTATTGCGCTTGTTGGCGTCGATGTGGATGTTTCACGTATATCACAGATCCAATCCGACATATTGTGGACAACGCTAAGTGTATTTGGTGTTGCAGCATTTGTGATTGCCGTAGTTTCATATGTCGTTGCGAGAAGCGTACGCCAGCCCCTGAATCAAATTATTGATGCTGCTGGAATGATTGCGCGGGGTGAGCTTGAAACGCGTATAGGTATGGATAGAGCCGATGAGTTTGGTCTCATGAGCCGCCATTTTGATAATATGGCTGAAGGATTACAGGAACGAGATTTTATCCGAGAGACATTTGGACGTTATGTCAGTGAAGGGGTAGCAAAAACGTTATTAGATCACCGCGAGCAGTTAGAACTTGGAGGAGAGGAAAGAGTTGTTACCGTGCTGTTTTCAGATTTACGTGGTTATTCCACTATTAGCGAACAGTTACCACCGGTACAAGTCGTAGATATGCTAAATCGATATCTGGGTGCAATGAACGTATTGATTGACACACATAGTGGTTGTGTAATCGAATTTATAGGTGATGCAATTCTAGCCGTGTTTGGTGCGCCGAACACCGTACCTGACCATTCAGAAAAAGCAGTATGTTGTGCGATAGAGATGCGCAAAAGGCTGGTAGAGTTAAATAAGGAATGGGAAAAATCCGGATTGTCTCGTTACTGGAAAAACTGTGGTATGCAGGAATTGGGCGCAAGGATTGGAATTCATACCGGGCCCGTTGTTGCCGGTAATCTGGGAAGTCGCACACGCATGAAGTACGCCGTTATTGGCGATACCGTCAACGTTGCTGCAAGGTTGGAAGCACTAAACAAAGAATTGGGTACTGATATATTGATCAGTGCGGATGTGTATGCACATTTACCGGAAGAACTGGAACCAGACATCGTAGACAGGGATGTACACAAAGTAAAAGGTCGTGAGCAGTTGGTGCGAGTGTATTCGATTAGTTAAGCGAAGTATTCACCGCAAAGATGCAAAGGGCGCAAAGTTATTTTGTACGAAATAATGTTTTGGCATTTGCGTCTTTGTAGCGAAGAATTTATTCTGAGAAAATAACTAACCGGCATAAAGATGAGGGTGAGCAGATGGCTCATCGTTAAATTGATAATTGTTTTTAGATATTGTCATACCGTGCATTGCATTGACTTGAGCGAGTTGAAAGTCATCATTGCTTAAACAAATTAATGTTGAATTATTACCTGTAGGCATATAAATGGTTGGCAAATTATCTAATGATTTATCTACAATCGCATCAATACCATACGCTTCTCCTAATGGTGGCACCATACCCAGAGTGCAGTCTTTAAACACGTGTTTCTCTTCCGACAATGTGGCGGGTATGAATTTGCGATGTAATTGATTATTCATATCCTGAATGTCTAAAATGTTACTGGCAGGCAGGATAGCAATAAGGAACTTTTCTCTGTCTTTGAGTAAAATAGCATAAGCGAGTTGTTTCGGTTCGATGTTTGCAGATAAAGCGGTTTGCAGCGGTGTGCCCACACGGGGATGTATCAAAACCTGGTATTTTACTTCCAGCAGAGATAAAAAATATTTGACTGTAACGGCAATTGACATAAGGTATATAGTCCAGTTGTTTAATCGGTGTGCGTAAGCGACTATCGGCTATAGCGTGTTACACTTTAGGTTTTTATAATTACAGTTGGTCAAATAACAGGCAGAGGTGACGTCTAGGACCAACCGAGTGGCCTATAAAATGCCTTAATAATCCACATTTCACCTACTAAACGATCAACTTAGCAACATTTATGGATTCAACAATACATTCACCAAGGTTATTTATAAGTTATCTCATGTTAACGGCTGTGATTAGTGGCGCGCTGGTCATGGTGATCCAAGTATTGGGTTCAAGAGTGATAGGGCCTTTTTTCGGCGTGAGTTTATACGTCTGGACATCATTGATTACTGTCACACTCATCGCGCTGTCGTTGGGTTATGCGCTGGGAGGGATATACGCCGACCGTAGCAAAAATGCAGATCCATTATTCATTATTATTTTGTTAAGCGGTGTTGCCGTATTGTTCATTCCTTTGATCAAAGGTGCGATTCTTGTACTTACGATGCCCTTAGGCTTAAGAGCGGGTGCGTTTAGCAGTACCTTGATTATATTTGGACCATCATTGTTTCTGCTAGGATGCGTGTCGCCTTTTTTAATAAAGATAGCCGCAAGCGAACTGAAAAACATAGGACGCACCGTCGGTGGTTTTTATGCGCTTTCTACGTTTGGCAGTGTCATAGGTACTTTTCTAACCGGGTTTTTTCTAATTGCTTATCTCGGCGTCGATAAAATATTCTGGGCGACAGGCATACTCTTGATATTGCTTTCTGTCTGTTACTTTATTATCTTCAAAAAGAAATGGGCAGTGGCAGTTTGTTTGGTGGTCCCCATGTTGTTGTCACCCACTGAACGGACGTTATCTTTGCAAGCGTCAGATGGTACAAATATAGACCGCATTTTTGTGAAAGATAGTTTTTATGGGCAACTCAATGTCGTCGATTATAAACACAGCGAAAAACACATTCGTGAATTAATGATAGATGGCTTAATTCAAGGTGGAATTGATATGACGAACATGATGTCTATCAATCGCTATCACTATTTTTTACAGTTTATTCCTGCACAACTTAATCCAAATGGAAAACGATGTTTGGTTATCGGTTTGGGCGCTGGTTTAATTCCTCGATGGTATGAGAAACAGGGCGTAATTACCGACGTAGTTGATATCGATCCGCTTATTTTTGATATTGCAAAAAATTATTTTGATTTTGAATTAACCGGTGATGCCATTGTATCTGATGCAAGGTATTACTTAAGCAATATTCAACAGCAATATGACTATCTAATTCTTGATGTATTTAGTGGTGACTTGACACCGGGACATCTTGTTAGTCGTGAAGCATTTGAATTAATGTCACAGCGTCTAAACGCGAATGGCATACTTGCAATGAATTTGATAGGCAGCATTAAAAAAAATAACTACATGACCGCGTCGATTATAAAAACACTTCAAGCCGTATTCGACCATGTTGAGATATACCCCGCATTTGATCTCGATACTGGGTTAGAAGGAAAGGGCGGTGTCGGAAATTTTGCAGTTGTGGCCTATCAGGGAGAAAAATTACATTTCGATTATAGAAAAATCAATGTAGCTATGATTCACCCAGAATTGCAAAGCAATATCATCAAAAATATAGGGCAACAATACAAGTTTGATGAAAATCAGCCGGCTATTGTATTAACTGATGATTTTAACCCAATAGATTTTTATGATATCGTTCTCAGAGAAAAAATTAGAAAAAATTTATTGGATTACCTGGATAGGGAATTGTTGATATAGTTATTCGCCCTGACTCAATCAGAGGCAGCCTTACCAAGCCATAATGTAATGAAGTTGTAATTAGTTAAGTAATTATGAATAATCAAACCAGAATAATTTCCATTCTATCGGACGGTGCATTTCATTCCGGGGAAGAGCTGGGGAAAACACTCGGGATCAGTCGAACAGGCATATGGATGGCAATCAAAAAATTGTCAACATATGGTCTTGATTTGCATTCAGTACGGGGCAAGGGCTATCGATTTGCGCATGCAGTCGAATTGCTGGATTCAACTAAAATTTTAAGAAGCATTGAGGCATCAACGCGAAATAAAATATCAAACCTCGATGTATTCCTTCAACTTGAATCGACAAATGCTTACTTGATGGGCAAAGTAAATTCCGATATCGATAAAGCAAATGTGTGTTTTGCCGAAATGCAAACAGCGGGGCGAGGAAGACGCGGTCGAAAATGGATATCCCCCTTTGGTGGCAACATTTATATGTCTATATTACGGCACTTTTCTTCAGACCCGCAAATGCTGGGTGGGCTAGGTTTGGCATTGTCAGTCGCTATTATCAGAACACTACAAGACTTTGGCATAAACGATGTAAAGCTAAAGTGGCCAAATGACGTGATATGGCAAAAACGTAAACTTGCTGGCACGTTAGTTGAAATGGTAGCTGAATCAACCGGCCCATGCCGTGTTGTGATGGGCATTGGGTTCAATGCAGACTTAAGCAATAGCGTGTCACATCAAATTGATCAACCCTGGGTTGACCTTAAAACAATTTTAGGTGAAGTGCCCTCGCGCAACCAGCTAGCCGGTAAGTTACTGCAACAATTATTTAATGCGATTACCCAATTCGAACAAAGTGGACTAAGTATGTTTGCAGAAGAATGGCGACGTTACGATGCATATTCTGGTAATCATGTGAGCCTTCTTTTACCTAAAGACAAAATAAGTGGCATTTGCGAAGGCATCGATAACATGGGTGCGCTGCTGGTACGTGTCGCTGACGGACAGATACAGAAGTTCACCAGCGGTGAAATTAGTTTGCGTGGCTAACGCGAAAACTGTGGTGATGACGAATGAATTTGCTAATTGACCTGGGTAATACCCGTCTAAAGTGGGCATCTTACCATAATATGCAAATGGTCACGACGGGTGGGTATAAATATAATACCGATCAAATGCTCGCGTCTTTTTCCAGAGAATGGGGCAATATTGCAAAACCTGACAAAATTTGTGTATCAAGCGATGTTGATTTCCATCTTGCCAATCAACTAATACAGTGGATTGATGCTCATTGGGGGATGCGGGTGCATATTATTACCCCCAAAGATCAGGCATATGGTGTTAAAAATGCATATGAAAACCCATTGCAATTGGGCTCAGATCGTTGGGCAGCCTTAGTCGCAGTTAAAAACAATATAAAACAAGCCGCTATAATAGTAGATTGTGGTACTGCGATTACAATCGATGCAATTACCGATACAGGGGTTCATCAAGGAGGCCTCATATTGCCAGGCCTACAATTAATGCAAGATTCCCTACTGAAAGGAACACACAAAATCGAAACCGTTTTTGGTCATAACATTGTTAATAGTAAAGAACTACTACTGCCGTCACTTGCCAGTAATACTATTGACGGCATAAGAAATGGCGTGCACACCGCAGTAGTTTCATTTATTTGTAGTGCGGTAGAATACATTCATTCTACATTAAGTAAACCCACACTACCTGCTCAGCCCTCACGCAAACAATCATCGACAAACCAAAGCAATAATGTGCAAATAGCAAATATTATAACGGGCGGCGATGCGGACACCTTGCTTCCATTCCTTGAAAAATCATTTTTGCATAGGCCTCAATTAGTACTTGAGGGATTAGCTATCATATTGGACAGGATAGAATGAAACTTGCGTTCATTTTTATGTTGTTGTTGAATATTGTCTTCTTTGGTTGGCAGTTTAGCCAATCAGATAGCCCAGCGCTTATACCAAAATCAAACGACACAAATGGAAACTCGCGTTATAAAACTATTGCCTTATTGCATGAAACGGACCAATCCAATTTATCAAAAAACGAAACGATCCCTGGAACTACTTCTTTGAAAGAAAAATCGATCACAACACGCGTTGATGAAGCAAAATTAGAAGTAGAAAATTTGGCAAAAAATGAAATTACAAATTGTTTCAAACTAGGGCCATATAGCGTGAAATTAAATGCAACGCGATCTTTAGACAGAATAAAAAGCTATGGCGCCTTAGCCAATATATACTTAGAAGAAAAAAAAGAACGTTTCAGATACTGGGTGCTTATACCAACTAGCAATAAACAGGCGGCAATAAAAAAAATAAAGAAATTTAAGGAAAAGGGAGTTGAAGATGTATACCTGATCCGTGAAGGTAAAAAGAAAGGTGATATTTCCCTAGGCATTTTCAGAGCAAGATCAACCGCACAAAAACGAATTCTGAACCTTAAAAAGCTTGGATTTAACCCCACCGTTGAAAAACACTACAAAATTAGAAACGAATTTTGGCTAACCATTAAAGAAACCATTCGTAGCCCCCTAACAAACTCAGCATGGGAGGACATTATAGGTGGGTTCGAGGACATAAAAAAACAAGAAGAACCATGCAATTAATCAGTTCTTTTCTTAAAAAGGAGCTATGTTTGTCAAAAATCTCTCTATTGAACAAGGTGTTACCTTTGCCGCTGTTGAATACCCCCAGCGAACCTAAAAAGTGATATAGAAGTAAAAGTAAGGGAATATCAGCTATTTTCATAGCAAGAACAATAGGTTATAATCCTGCCGAACTTCAGTAAAGTTTAAGTGTGCCGGTTTAGCTCAGCTGGTAGAGCAACTGACTTGTAATCAGTAGGTCGGGCGTTCGACTCGTCCAACCGGCACCAATTCACCTGCCATTTCAACAGGTTACAAAACCCCCAAGCTGTTGTACTCTTTTTTAAACGCTGTTTTGACAACATTTTGATAGCTAATTTAAAATTGGACGGCGGTCTGTTTTGTAGTCGATTCTAAGAATGTTTATAATCAATCACTTAAGCTATACTAAATCCATTCAAGTTTGGTGGTACTTCACAGTTACGCTTCGCGTGCGTGATATAATTAAAAAAGACTAGGATAGATAAATTACGGACAAATATTTAATGGCAGAATCACGAAAATTAAGTAATCCTCCAATTACTGAAGCATTAATTGATATTCAGGTTGAGCCAGTAACTACGCTAAACAAAGAACTAGTTGAACGAGCATATTCTACGTTTAGTAAAAACTTTCCAGAAAAACGCCCGTTAAGAAGCGGAGAACTAATTTTTACATTGGATGTAGATAAGGGCCCAAGTTCTGATACCTTAGATAAAGGTTTTGTTGGTTATCATTTTTTTAATCAGGAAGGGGGTAAGCTTGTACAGTTTAGGAAGGACGGCTTTACATTTAACAAATTACACCCTTATGATAACTGGGAGTCAGTTTGTAGCGAGGCAAAAGAGTTTTGGTCAATTTATAAAAATACCATCAGTCCAAAAGTCATAAAACGAATTGCTATAAGGTATATCAATAGGATTGATATTCCATTAGGGGCTGAGCTGTCAGAGTATTTTAATGGAGCTCCGGTTATTCCTGCGGGAATACCAGCAAGCATCGAGAAGTTTATCACTCGCACCACTGTAAAAAACAGCGACATCGACTCGTCTGCAAACATAACTCTTGCCTATGAGGGTGTAAATAAATCTGAGAAAGCGTCGATACTATTGGATATTGACGTATATGAAGTTTTAAAGTTGGATGTTAAAGAAGATGGATTTTTATGGGACAAATTTGAAGAATTTCACGATTTTAAAAACAATATATTTTTTAATAGTGTGACTGACAAAACTTTGGAATCTTATTTATGAGCGCATTGGCATTTACGACAAATCAATATGAAAGCTTTAACTTTGAGAAAGATGAAGTTAGAACAGGTGTTGGAGAAGATTCAGGTAAGATACTGGAAATGGTAACGACTGCTATTGATAATATAACCGAAGTTAGCTCTGGAAAATTATTAGCCCTACTAGATCTTCAGATTATTGCGGATGAATTCGAGGAAGAATATTGGGGTGTTGATGGTGCCGAAGCTATATCTAAAGAAACGTTAGAATATGCGCTTTCTTTTCTTCAGGCTTTACCATTATCTACAAAAGTCCCGAGTGTAGAGGCAGACGCAGACGATAGTATAGATTTCGAATGGTATGTAGATAAAAGGCACCTGTTTACAGTCAATATTGGAAAAGGTGGTAAGTATTATTTTGCAGGATTATTTGGGGAAGGTGACTATCAAAAAGCAAAAGGTTCTGGTGTGTTTAAAGGAAAAATAACACCGTTACTGGCACAATTAATTGAAGATGTTTATAAATAAAAAGCATGGTGGATTTTACTTCAATTGTTGGGTCGGATGAACCAATAACTAGATTTGTTGTTGAGAAATCCTATTTTAGAAAAGGTGACTTAACTCCTAAACCTAAAGCGTTTTACCCAGATAGGTATGCCACTTTGTCCGTCTCTAGAGTTATTGAGTTGGATGACAATCGGATTTGGGATATTGGATACGAATTTGCAGAAGTAAGGGGAAAGCCTCTGTTAGGGCGGATTGATATTATTGCCGAACATTTTTACGACAATAACTTGGATTTCGATCCTGATAATAACCCTCCCCGCCATGCTAACGTAGTAGATTGGCCGGATGAGAAACAAGAATGGATGTCCGCAGCCCAAGACCTAGCAGCTAACGCAGAATTTTTTGAATCTTCTTAATCAGCAGCATTTATCCATTCTATAACTTAGATTCCGGTGGCACTTTTCTACCGCCGTCGCCCGTTCTTAATGCTTTAACCAATAATTTAAATTGCTTTTCAAATTTATCGTTATCAGTTTCCCGGCCGGTAAAATCATCGGTTACTTGTGAAGGACACGGGGTCAAGTCTTGTTTCTTGCCTTTTCGATTGTAAGGCAAATAACAAGACTCGACCCCGTGCTTCCTTTTCAGGGCAATCGCATATAAATTAGCTTGTAAATCCTAAAACCTTGAATAAATATGCTTGGTCTCAGTCCGATTTAAGTCGCTTTGTTTTTATTCCACGTTTTTTTGTTGTTTCATGTTTAAGTAGATTTAGTGCAATATGACGTAGTACGGCCATGTTTTCTGGCAGCCTTTCTAAATTGTTGAGCATCCGTTTTAAGACTTGAAATAAAGTAACGTCGTTTAATGGTTATCTTATCATTAATGTGTCGCTCTGATTCTGCTAATCCGATGCTCTTCAAACTGCACCCTTGTTTGTGTTGATCTAGCCAAGTAATATCATCGCAAATAATAGCACAGTGGTGCGTGGGTAGGTTGTCATTCAAGGGAATTCGATTGTCGGCTTTCTCTGCGGGGTGTTAAGGGTCGAGTTTTTTAACGCATTAAAATGATTCACATAACGCACGTATTGCTGAACATGTTGTTGTAATTTGGGAGGGATATCGAAATGATAGGTGTTTTCGTTATATAATTTTTTCGGCTTTTCATGCCCCAAAATATAATCCTCCGTGCCCGATTTTTGAAAAATAACCTCAGACGGAGCATTTTCACTGCCCAGCTCACTACAATGCTTATGAAGAGTGACCAAATTCAGTCTCGGCAAAAAATCCTCTTTGTACTGCTCGTAACCCTGTGTCCTCACAAAACCTGATAAGCCCAAACCGGCTGTTTTTGCTTGGTAGATGACGCGATTGTGACTCGATGATGACCAACGCCATTCAGAATCTTCCTCGGTGAAGTCATAGGCGAATATTCTTTCGGCCTTTTGTCGTTTGGTGTAATCCTTTCTATTTCCCGGAACAAAGACCTTAATTGATTCATCCAGATACAGGTGGAGATAACAATCGATTTTCCCCACTTTAGGCCGCACTTCGATTGCGATGGCTTTCAGGCCGGGGTCTAACTCAATGGCCTTGTCAATGGGCATAGAAAACCGCTGGGCGAATGCCTTGTCATAACTGAATACGAACAAGGGGGCATCGCGATGCAGGCCACCGATCAAGAGATCATTGGGCATCGGTTGCTGGCTGGGGTTTGTGAAGGGTAAATTATCGCAACCCGCAGTAAACAATAAAATAAATAACAGCGCCGTAGCGCGTGTGGGCGTTTTCATCAGGGAATTTCGACTGTGGGGTCTCTATGGGGAGAATTAAGACGCGAGTTTTCTAAATCATTAAAATCACGCACATAATTCGCGTATTTTTGTTGTAAGTGTTGCCGTAATTTGGGGGGAATATCAAAATGATAGGCGTTTTTATAGACCTCTTTAATCTCATCATGCCCCAAGAGATAATCCTCCGTGTCCGCTTTTTGCAAAATAACCTCGGATGGCCCATCTATGTTATCCAACTCAGTACAAAACATATCAAGAGTCACTAGGTTCAGTCTGGGCAAAAAATTCTCTTTATACTGCTCGTAACCCTGTATCGTCTTAAAACCTGGCAAGCGCAGACCAGCTGATTTTGCTCGGTAGATGACGCGATTACTAAATGACCCACGCCATTCAGAATCTTCCTTGGTGAAATCGTAGGCGAATACTCTTTCGGCCTCTTGTTGCCGAGTGTAATCCACTCTATTGGCCGGCATAAACAGCTTGACCGACTCATCCAGGTACAGGTGGAGATAACAATCAATTTGCCCTATTTCAGGCCGCAACTCGATAGCGATGGCTTTCAGGCCAGGGTTTAATGCAATGGCCTTATCCATGGGCATGGAAAACCGTTGAGCAAACGCCTTGTCATAACTGAATACAAACAAGGGCGCATCGCGATGCAGGCCGCCCACCAATTGATCATTGGGCAGCGGTTGCTGGCTGGGGTTTGTGAAGGGTAAATTATCGCAACCGGCGATAACCCATAAAACAACCAATAGCGCAGTGGCGCGTGGTGGGTACGTAGTCATAAAGATCAACTCCTGTTGAGTTTACCAGTCTAAAGCATCCATCGTCCACGGCATATTCGCCATAGCGTTATACATCTTGCTGATATCATGCTGCTCACGAATGCGTGCGGCGATGGAGCCGCCGCCCCAATGATTCACGTAAATATCTATTTCTTTGCCAATATGGTCGCCGGTCAATTTGCTGACCACATCCCCTGTGGATCTGACATGCAGCATTTTTTCTTTTTTCACTGACAACAAATCAAACATATTTTTTATTGTTAAAAGCACCACGACGTTAAGTGTGTAGGTGTTTCTCATGCCCGGTGAATTAAACGTCACCGTCGGCAGGCCGTCATGATCAGCGGAGAGCAGCGATGCCAATGCGCCGCCCAGGGAATGGCCGGTGAGGTACAGTGTGTAGCCTGGTTTTAATTCATCCTTACAGAAGCTTACTGCTGCTTGATAAGCTATTTTCGCGAGTCTGAGTTGAGCTGGCCGTATACTCAAGCGAATTTGCGCAATATCGTACAGATCATGTTTATCATCGGTTCCCCTGATCGCAAAGGCGGCTTCATTTACTGTTTTGTTGATGAAGAGTACCGCATGAAACCCACGGCCCGATTCATCACCGAAATCTCTTATTCTTTCCCAATCGCCATAATCAATTTTGTTTGAACCGTATGCCATGGCCGAAAATTTAGCGAGATCTCTGACTGACGCCATTGTATCCTCCTGATAGATTACGTTGTGAATAAAAAAATCGTGCTTATAAAATCGAAGCGAAAAATCAGGCTTCGATATGTCCCTCTGTGTTCCAACCGAAAGTAATGGCGGCCTTTCCTCTCCGGTCCCCACCTCTTTTTATGCATTAGGCCGTCCGCAGTAGGTTCAACTGATTTATTTAGGATTATATTTGCATAAAACCTAGCGTATTGCCAGCCACAATGGCAACACTGACATTAGAATTGATGTACACAAAAAGACAGTTTTAACCTAAAAAAATCAGTTGAACTGTTGCGAGAATCTGAGAAAAAAATCCGAGTGTCAGGTCTCCCATTTCCCGCAAATTATATTTAAAATCAAATAGGTGACGACTCCCTTTTATATTAAAAAGCGCACAGTTCCTTTTTGTCGCCAAGCGTGGTACTTCGTAGTTAGGATTCAGGTGTCCACGCTGATTAAATTCAATACTGGTACTATTGGCCTCAGATGTGGTGCAAATAATAACCTTGTATCGAAAAAAAAATTGGCAAACATTAATACTCTTGCTATGCAGTCTCTAAATGCGTGTTGCGGGTTGTTTGAAAAGGAGTGGTATCGATTGAGTATGTTCTAATAATTTGATTATTGTCGGTATATTGATGGTTAGAAAAATACTCTGCTATAATAACGACAGATGCATTAAATATATGCTCTATCGAGACGATATTTAGTTTAATAACAATTGATGGATAATTTAAAATGGCACGCAAAATAAAAGAAACTCCTATGCTGAACGGTAAAGATGCAGTGCGGTTTGATCGCGCCATTAAAGATAATAAAACTAAAAAAGTCGATCAGTCGGAGTATGAACGCGCTAAATCTATTTTCGAGCGCGTATCAAAATCGCCATCTTCAAAAACTGCCTAAATTTAGCTCCCTTCGTCGGCTAGGTTTTTATGAAGCTCGCCCCGATTTTGATTGTGGAGATGCTGACTTAAATGAATATTTCTCTATCGATTCCATTGAAAGTGATAGCCAGCTTCTATCGGTAACGTATTTAGTTTTAGGCGAAGAAAGTGAAGAGATCGCATTTATTAGTTTATCAAATGACTCTATAAAAAAGGAAATACTCCCAAGAAGGAAGTGATGGGGCCAGGTCTTGTATTTTGCACTCTGTCAAAAAAAGGCAAAAGAAAAGCTCATAACGATAAGTTTAGATACCAAACTAAAACCATTGGGCATTGAGGTTCGGACCAA
>JAADIM010000092.1 GCA_013151345.1 Gammaproteobacteria bacterium | reverse complement strand
GTTGAAGAACTGCAGTCCTTAGTCAACTCAGATGATGTAGAGGTAACAGAACAACAACGCATAGCTATGCAAATCGATCTGGCCTTAATGAGTGGGTTCCGTGCCTTGCAAAAATGTGATACTGCGTTGGCAAGCAAACATGCGGAGCAGGCCATACAATACTGTCAGGCAGCAGGCAAGTCTGATGTAATCCCACCGCGTCTACTGTTGGCTTCAGTGTATTATATCGATGGTAAACTGGATGAGGCCGAAAAATTGTTTACCCAATTAGTTGAGGCGAGTTTCTCGAGTGAATACCTGATTTCAATCAACGGAAGATAATTTTATATTATTAGCAAGGTTGTTGCTGTTACAGAACAAAGCTGAAAAGCAGAATTCTTCGCAGGTTGGAGTGAGGTACGAAATCCGACAGACCAGAGTTAATAAAGGCTCCGCTATTGGACTTCGTGCCCCGGCAATTGCTTCTCGCTAGTTGTTCCCGGCGCGATTCTACCTCCTCTATCCATGGAGTCGAAGCCATCCCTGTACTAGTTTTCATTTTTTTTAATCTGTGATAATGCATCGTTGTCTGAGTGTTTAGTGGGTAACTGTTTCGCTAGCTGATAAGTCTTCAAAGGATCGTTGCATATCCGCGGTTTGGGTACACACCCAGATTCGCTGATTTCCAGTTAGCACCAGTATCAGACTCGCCTCAGTCTCAATATCCCATATGGGTCGTATGGAAGGGATAGTTACATCCTCGAAAAAATCAAAGTTTACAATCCGCATGTTCATACTAGTGTAAAAAAAGAGGTTGATAATATCCCGCACTACTTAAACATTAGCTACCTAACTCAAGTTTTACATTATTTTATTAATCGGAAATACCTGCTTGACATGAGCGAAGCTGCGTTTATGATTAGCGGAATTTATAGGGATTAATTAAGTTAGATTTAAGCAAGCAATTAACGTTATAAACATTAAGTGTTCGATGCGTTTTAGCTGAATGGTAAAACCGTATCAAGAGAGAAAAATAAGTATAGCCCTGTGTTTTTTTCACAACCGCGTACATATTAAGCATTCTGTTTTTTTCTGCGTTCTTGAGTAAAGGCCCCGTCAATTGAATTAGTGAGTTTGCGTAAAAGCATACGCAACTGGCTGCTGCTTGAGCGGGTGTATCGCAATAAGCTATTAACTAACAGCAACACAACAGAAACGACATAACCGGATAACCTTAGGAACCAGGTGTAGTGTTGGGCGAGTGTTTGATGTATCAAAACTTTAATATGGCATGGCGAAGCGATTCAGTAGGGTTGAGGTTAATGCACCTATTGTTGTTAACAAAATAAGGGGGGAAGTACTGAGAAAAAACGAATACAGGCATCATTGACAGATAAAAAACCAAGGATGAACTACGGTTTTAATTGATGGCTGAAAAAATTAATTGTAGCAAAAATTAGCAATTCCGGTCGCTACTAATTTATTAGTCGTGCGATAGCCAAGTATTTTGAGAAGGATCTTAATCGCCTCATGAACAACAAAGAAAACATCGTTAGGGAAGCTGCGAGTCAGCGACGTCATTACCGACTTTCCGCACCGTTAAGGGTTAGCCTGGATGGACAGGAATATACCATCCACAACTGGAGTATAGGCGGCATAGCCATTCACGATTACGATGGAACTGCCGCGCTATTCGACGAACTTGATGCTCAGGTTTCAGTCGCATTTGGTGATTATAAAATCAACTTTAATACCCGAATCCGCGTGTCGCGCTACGACGCTGATAAGCGGGAAATCGCTGCAGCGTTCTTCTCCCTAAATGAAAAGCATCAGGAATTACTGAAGTACTTTTCCGATTCCTTGATTCAAGGAGAAATGGCGTCTATTAACGATACCATTAAGCGTATCGATATACCTGTCACCCCTGTTTCCGAAAAACCGGATTTGCTCCCTAATCATTCTATCTCACTGCGACGCCGATCCGTTAAGACGCTGGCGATTAGCGGCGCGTATTTACTGCTGGGTATTTTCCTGACGTATTACACAATAAGTACCGTGTATACGAATATATTTAAGCTGCGCGTGGACACGGCGACAATTACCGGGCCCAATATCGTATTGAAAGCGCCTGCTTCCGGCGTTATCGATAAAATTTACGTCAACATCGGCGATCCTGTGTCGTCAAATGATCCGCTATTTTATATTCGCAATGAAGATACGCTAGAAGAAATTGAAATGGCCAAAATCGAAATTCGCAACACACAAATCGATCTGAAGGAAAAAAAACAACATCTGGAGTCGCAGCAAAAGGAGCTCAGGAGCTACCGCAAATTCGGTATCCATAAACTACAGATCGCCGAGGCCAGAACCACAGAGCTACAGGAAATGCTCCATTTAGCACAAAAGCGCCAAAAGCGAATAGCCAGACTACACGATGACGGTTCCGTCAGCGAAGAGGACTTAGAGAAAGTGACTGAGCAGCTTCTCGGGCTACGCGCCGAGCTGGAAGTTGCCACCGCTGAGCAAAAAATTGCCGACTGGGCAATAAAGGAAACCTACAATGGTTATTATTACACCGATGAAATCTTGATAGGTAAAGTTGATGAGTTGCAGACGGCTATCATGGCAGCGCAAGAACGGGTTGCACTGAAAGAAGAAAGGCTCAATATATTGGAAAGTCGGCAAGAGCGTTTGTTCGTCAACGCGCCAGTTGACGGAAAAATATTATCACACGACCTCAACATACATCAGATTATAGAGAAGGGTGAACCACTGTTGCTAATCGAACAACACGATGGCAAACGGGGTGTCGAAGCTTTTATCTCAGCTCAGGAAATGGAGAACGTGACCGTAAATCAACCGGCAACGGTCATAATCAACAGGAAGGTATCACCTCTAAATGCCAGAGTCACCAGCATTGAACGTACGAGGAGTGTAGACGATGATATGTTGGGCTTTGTGCGCGTGATGCTGACGTTCTCCAAGAATGTCGCGCAGGAAACCATCGCAGCTTTACCATCCGGATTTCCAGTGACGGTGGTTTTTTCCAAGGGAACTTTTTTCCGGCAAACCAGCACAGCAAACGAAAAGCAAGAGGGTAGCTGAGTCGTGTCGGTTCGCCAGTTCAAATGTGCCGCCATTCTCATGGCGTTCATTTTAGTCTCGTATGCTACGTGCCATGCGGGATCGCGTGAAACGCTGCTTTGGCCAACAACGGAAGTCGCTCACAGTCTAGCTGGGCAGCGAATATTGAGCGAAAATCTGCGCAAGCGCGCTGATAAAGCGCTACAGCTAAAACCTTCACCGGTTAAATCACTGCATAGCGCGGGTGTGGTGGACAAGAACGACCCTGACCTGAAAGCGAGTCGCCGCGCTTTTCGAGATGCCGATAACGTCGCGATCGCCGCATTGGCATTCGCCGCCTTTGGCGAACTCCGTTATTTTAACTATGTCAGGAACACCCTGTTAAGTTGGTCCGAAATCAATATACCCACCGGACACCCAATTGACGAAACACGTCTGGAAGGTTTTCTTTGGGCTTTTGATCTGGTGAGTGCGAATTTACGCGCTGATGATGCGCAATCTATTCGGACCTATTTTCGAGCCATGCGCACTGCAAAAAGACGCTGGAAATTCGGGCCGAAAACTCAATACAACAACCACAAAACGCATCACCTGAAAATGTTGATCCTGCTCGATCGGGTCCTGGATGATAAACAAGCCCTGGCGATCGACACCGCCGCGGCACGTGCGCACCTAGATAGAAATATTAATAAAAAAACCGGCGTCTCTATCGATTACATTGAACGCGACGCGCTGTATTACCACGTATATAACCTGGAGGCATGGCTGGAAATTGCCTTGCTCACCGAGTGCTGCATTTCTGAGGTGCGTTCAGCATTTCGTTTTACCGCTGACAAATTGCTGAACAATGATTTCGACGGAGAGTTTCTCCAATCTGAGGCGAAGATCGACCGGCAACGTGGCCGGTCCGGCTTTGAGTATGCCAAGCGCAATAGCCGATATGATGTTAAACGAGCCGCCCGCGCCATACTGTCCTATTCCACGGTAACAAGAGATCCATTGGAACCAAAACTTCAGCAACTCATTCAGGATGTTGATCTTGAAAAAACATTTTCCTTCTTTTTCGTGCGTAGGCTGCTGTGGCAAAAAAGTTAGAATATTCGCAACGAACTTTTGAATGGCGTATGCGCGACATGCTGCACCTGTTCTTTTTGCTAGTGGCCTTGTATTACCTTATCGCATATGTGCCCAATAATATCTGGCAAAATGAGAGTTTGCAGTTAGCTGCCACTCTAAGCGTCATTGGTATATGGCGTTATTTATGGTGGTTCACACACTTCGTGCGTGCCCAGATTTTTGGTTTGCTTGTATTTCCGAGCAAACGCAGGCAATCCGACGAGTTGTGGGAAAACGGCTGGCGACCCGGTCATCTGTATTTCATGATGACCACCTATCGCGAAAACAAGGATCTTACAGAAAAAGTGCTGATGAGTATTCTACGCGAGGCACGCAGTGTGGGTGTGCCAACAAAGTTATTTGTTGGTAGTGGAGATAGTTACGACGAAAAAATCATTGAAAATTTCCTTGAACAGCACGCGCACGACATTGATTTTAAAACCGTTATCATCAGGCAAAATAAGCCGGGCAAACGCTTCGCCATTGGCCTGGTGCTAAGAGCCATGTCACGTCACGGCGTTGGCGGAGACGATCCTGTTGTGTTCATGGATGGCGATTCAATTCTTGGTCACGATTGTATGCGCAAGTGTCTACCCTTTTTTGCGATGGATGAGAATTTGCAAGCCTTAACCACCGATGAAAAAGTGATAGTGGTGGAAGGGCCCAATTGGATTCGTACCTGGTTGAACATGCGTTTTGCGCAGCGTCATTTAGCCATGCAGTCCCACGCATTGTCCAACAAAGTATTGACGCTAACAGGACGCATGTCAGTATTTCGTGCCGCTAATGTGGTAAAACACGATTTTATCCGAACTGTTGAGGCGGACTATTTGGATCACTGGTTGTGGCATGAATTTCGTTTCTTGTCGGGGGATGACAAAAGTACCTGGTATTGGTTATTGCGGGCAGGTGCAAATATGTACTACATCCCCGATGCACTTGTTACCACTGTGGAGCGTATAGAAGGCAACGGTCGGGAGCGAATGGTGCAAAATCTACTGCGTTGGTCCGGTAACGTACTGCGCAATGGCGCTCGAGCGATCGCACTTGGCCCGCGTCATGTGGGGCCGTTTACCTGGTGGTGTATCGTAGATCAGCGCATTGCCATGTGGACGACGCTGATCGGACCCATGGGCGCATTGATGCTATCTATATTTGTTGATCCCCTGATGTTACTTGTCTACTTGGTCTGGGTGTTGGCAACACGCACACTTCTGTCTCTGTTTTTATACCCTTATGCTGGCCGAATTTTCGTGACATTTCCATTTTTTCTGTTCATCAACCAGCTGCTCAATTCAATGGTAAAGATATACTTGGTGTTTCGCTTGCCTAAACAGCGTTGGATGAACCGCGGCAACCAGCGTTCCGCACACACCGCAAACGGCGCGACTGACACGTTTCGTAATTATATGGCCAGATATCTGACAACATTCTGGATTACAATCATGGCGTTTGCGCTACTGATCTATTTGGGGATTTTAAAACAGTTGCCTCTGTAAGCATCCTAAAGGTCTTAGGAGTTTTTGTGTAATTTGTACAACCATTAAATGGAAAATTAAAGGGAAAATAAAAATGAAAATTAGTGTATTCGGTCTTGGATATGTAGGTGCAGTTTCAGCTGGGTGTCTGGCAAAACAAGGTCATGAGGTCATCGGTGTGGATACCTACAAACCTAAAGTGGATTCCATTAACAAGGGACTCACACCTATCATCGAAAAAGACATAGGAGAGATCATAGAAGAAAACGTAAAACTTGGCCGTTTGCGTGCCACGACCGATGTACAGTATGCCATTCAAAATACCGATATTTCGCTGTTTTGTGTTGGTACGCCCAGTCAGGAAAACGGTAGTTTGGATCTGAAATATGTTATCAGTGTCTGTGAAGACATCGGCATTGCGTTAAAGAGCAAACAGGGTTTCCACGTAGTTGTAGCCCGCAGTACCATGCTGCCAGGTAGTATGCGATCCGTGGTGATTCCAACATTGGAAAAATTTTCAGGAAAAGTCGCTGGCGAGGATTTTGGCGTGTGCAACAATCCGGAATTCTTGCGCGAAAGCACGGCCGTCTATGACTACTTCAACCCACCCAAAACGGTAATCGGGCAAACAGATGAGCGTAGCGGCGACATTCTCGCTTCGCTGTATGCTGACATGGATGCACCTTTGATCAAAACTAAAATCGAAGTGGCTGAGATGGTTAAATATACAGACAATGTTTGGCACGCTCTAAAGGTGGGTTTTGCCAACGAAATCGGTAATATCAGCAAAGAATTGGGTGTGGATGGTCATGCGGTGATGGATATTTTCTGCCAGGATACCAAGTTGAATCTGTCACCCTATTATATGAAGCCGGGTTTCGCGTTCGGTGGTTCGTGTCTGCCAAAGGACGTTCGGGCGCTGACCTACAAAGCGAAAAGTTTGGATTTAGACGTGCCTATATTGAATTCCATTCTCCGCAATAATAGTGCCCAGGTGGATCGTGGAATTAACATGATTATTAATGGCGGTAAGAAAAAGAAAATCGGTGTATTGGGTTTTGCTTTCAAAGCGGGCACGGATGATCTCCGAGAAAGCCCCGTCGTTGAAGTCATCGAGCGGTTACTGGGCAAAGGCTACGACTTGCGGATCTATGATAAAAATGTTGCAATCGCATCCCTGATCGGTACGAACCGTGACTATATACTCAATCATATTCCGCATATCCACCGTCTAATGGTTGACAAGATAGATGAAGTCATCGGCCATGCAGACACGTTGCTTATTGGCACCCCTGACGAGGAATTTTCATCCATCTCGGCTAAAATCAGGCCTGATCAGGAAGTCGTTGACCTCGTTCGAATTAACAATCTTGAGAAGACGAGCGGCTACCAAGGCATTTGCTGGTAAATATTCGTGCATCATTTCTAAATGAGAGAACTTCAAATGAAAAATTTTTCTATTTTATTGTTTATCATATTGTGTTTCCTGGCCGAGGTAGCTTTTAGCGAAATGGCTTTGAGCGAGCTAGCGTTGAGCTGCTCGGAGAGCAATGTACGTTACGCCAAAAGCAGCGATAGAATTTATGTTGAGGGCGGGGGCGTTTGTACGTTGACGGATATAAATACCATTATTGTAGATAAGTACAGCTCAGTAGCGCCCGGTCAGCGATTAGAAAAAGTTTCACGCGGCCTTTGGTTGTTAAAATCGGAACTTCATATCGCCGATGGTTCAACATTGATGCTACACGGCAGCGAAATTGGCGGCGATGTTGATGAATTGCGTTTACTTAGCAAAAATGGATCAAACGCCAGGCATGTCAAAATGCAGGCGAAACACGGCAATATTGATGTCAGAAATACTTTTATCACCAGTTGGGATCCTCAAACACACGGTGCCGACACCGATTCTCGTAATGGACGTGCCTATATTCATGTCAATTCGTTGGAAGTCGGTGGCGATGCGCACGAGTCACGTATGGATATTATCAATAGTGAAGTGGCTTATCTGGGGTATGCGGCTGCCGAGTCCTACGGGTTGGTTTGGAAAGTCAGGGGCGGGAATGTCGATCCCACTATTTACGAACGTGTTGATGTATATGGCGATATTGATAACAGTTACATTCACCATAATTATATGGGCATGTACTCGTTCGGTGCTTTTGCGATGTTAATAAACGGTAACGAAATAGCTTACAATGAATCCTATGGTCTTGACCCTCATGATGATTCGGATGCTATAGTTATTACTAACAATGACGTCCACGACAACGGTAACCACGGTATTATTTGCTCGCGCCGCTGCAGTGACTTCGTCGTTACAGGTAACGACTCTTATCGAAACCGCCATGGCATAATGTTGCATAGAGATACTAATGATTCCTTAGTTGAAAACAATAACGTTTACGACAACGTTGATACCGGTATAGTGGTTTTCGAAAGTCATCGCAATACCATACGCAACAATATTGTTCGCGGAAATAATAACGGAATACGACTGTCACTTGGTAGCCACGACAATCTTGTCGAAAATAATTTAATCGAGAACAATAAAAAAAATGGACTCTATCAGTATATGGGCAATGATGCTCCAGAAACTACCAATGGACGCCCATCGAGAAACAATTTTGTTGGCAATACGGTTGTGGGTAACGGGCGTTTGATAAAAATTCGTGATTCGGACGATATTCTGTTCGAAAAAAATATTTTTGAAGGTATTGCCGATGTAGCAATCTATGACTCGACGGGTATCGACATCCTGAATAACACTCATTTGATCACGCAATTTAAGATCAGGCTTAATGGAGACGCTAGTTTTAACGGCGACGCTGTCATTGAATTAGACGAGAATGCCCGTGTTCACCTCGATGAATTTTCAACTCTGGAACTGCGCAACCTTCAGGGGCGGTTGCTTGATCCAGAAGAGAATTTCAGTGTCATCAATATTACCGCGTTAGGTACATCGCTGACGTTGCATACAGGCGTTATTGGCAGAACGTCAACTGTGAATGCACTGCCGCTTTGGGCATCATTGACAAGTGGTGAGGTGGAGGTTACCAACCCGGCATTGAGTAGGGGCCAATGGTTATGGTATGTTCGCGCCATAACGGGCACGGTAAATGTTGAGTACCGTATCGGCGAGCTATCGCCAAATACACGTTATGATATAAGAAAGGACAACATGTATTTAACTGCTATCACCGCAGATGCAAGCGGAGTAGTGCGTTTTAGCGATTCCGTCGGCGAAAATGAAGCGGAATACAAATTGATCGCCAGAAGGGAGAGGCCGTCCGAGGATAGAAGCCGTTACAAGGGGAATCCATTTTGAGTTCATTATTATGTCATTTGAGGCGAAGGCAGCGATCGCTGCCTTGTCTACATTTCTGGACAAGCTTCGCTGAAACGGCAATATCTATGGGGCGAACCTTGGGGGCTCCTTCGACAGAACGAGTTGAGCTCAACAAATGCGCAGTAAACTTATTTTAACTCCTCGCTTTGGCTACTAAAGCGGGTCATTTGGCGCTTAAGTAAGTGCCATTTGAGTCTGATCCTATTTTTTCTGTTTTTCTCATGATTTTTAGTAATTTATACCCACAAGTTCTACTGAAGAGCCAGTAATTTAAGTATTTTTATTGATATAGATCAATCATTTGCTGGCTTATTTATGTGAGTATTATTAATTTTTGAGACCATAAATGAATCTTGCGAACCACATAAATACTTTTGGACAAGCTATGTTGGAGCGTTACGGTGAGCGTGTTCACAAGATTGCGATTGATGCTGGGTTTACCTGTCCAAATCGAGATGGCAGCATTGGTAAGGGGGGTTGCACTTTTTGTAATAACATTTCATTCAGCCCCAACGGTCGCAAGCCAAACCTGATCGCTGAACAAATAGATTCTGGTCGGCAGGTCATCAGAAAGCGGACGGGGGCAAAAAAATATATTGCTTATTTTCAGGCTTATACCTATGCGGATACCAAAGAACTTTCTCGTTTATATGATCAGGCACTGAGTGAAGCTGATGTTATTGGGCTCGCTATCGGTACCCGGCCAGATTGTGTGTCGGATGAAGTGCTCGAACTATTAGTAAGCTATCAACAACAGGGGCATGAAATTTGGTTAGAACTCGGTTTGCAATCTGCACATAATGAAACTCTGGAGCGTGTAAACCGGGGACATGGATTTTCTGAATATGAACAGACAACACGAAAAGCGCGTAACCGTGGTATTAAAGTTTGCACGCATCTCATTCTTGGTTTACCCGGTGAGTCCACCGAACATCATGTTTCATCGCTTGAACGAGTACTTGAACTTGGTGTTGACGGTCTAAAATTCCACCCGCTACATGTTGTTAAAGGTACACAGCTTGCCAATGAATGGCGCCGAGGTGAGTACCAGCCTTTGACGATGAATGGATATGTCGACGATGTTGTCGAGTTGATTAAACGTACACCTAAAGATGTTATCTTCCATCGTATTACCGGAACAGCATCATCAAATATTCTGCTGGCACCTGAGTGGTGTTCTAAAAAATGGCTGGTACTAAACGCAATAACAGCGGTACTTGCTAAACAGAAAATTAATCAAAAACGTAAATATTAGGTGAAGTAATTATTATGCAACTTGTATGCCCTGCTGGGAATTTACCTTCACTCAAAGCCGCTGTTGATAATGGCGCCAATGCGGTATACATGGGATTTCGAGATGATACCAATGCGCGTCATTTTGCTGGGCTAAATTTTGACGAAGAGCGCGCGCAACAAGGTGTTCGTTACGCACATGATCACGGCGCAAAGGTTTTTGTCGCAATCAATACTTATCCTCAACCGTCAGGCTGGTCGCGTTGGCAGAAGTCTGTTGATCATGCAGCTGATCTAGGCGTTGATGCATTAATTTTGGCTGATATAGGTATTATGGATTATGCATGCAGTCGCTGGCCCGATCTTCGATTACATTTATCAGTACAGGGGTCGGCAACCAGTGTGGAGGCTATTAATTTTTATCATCAGAATTTTGGTATTCAGCGAGTTGTATTACCGCGTGTTTTATCGCTCAAGCAGGTTGCGGAAAAAAGTCCTGTACCGATTGAAGTATTCGGTTTCGGTAGTCTTTGTGTAATGGTGGAAGGGCGTTGTATGTTATCTTCTTATGTTACTGGAAGATCGCCTAATACCTTTGGTGCCTGCTCACCGGCGAATGCGGTTAGCTATGAAACGCCGGATGGACTTGAGACCAGATTAAATAACATACTCATTGATCGATATTCAAATGACGAATCGGCAGGTTATCCTACCTTATGTAAAGGACGTTTTAATGTTAGCGGTAACACCTATTACGCTATTGAGGGATCGCGCTTTAATGCAGCAGGTTCACAGGCTGTCACACAAGGCCAATTGTCGCATAGATGACAACCATGGTTTAGCAAATCCATGGCCGGTGTAGCCATTGCAGTGGGACCAGTACTGGCGGGCAAGGGAAATAGGATGTTATGTGGACAGGCATTAATACAGGCAT
>JAADIM010000127.1 GCA_013151345.1 Gammaproteobacteria bacterium | reverse complement strand
AAGTATAACAATAATAAAGTGGATGCGAAAAACACCCACTTTAATCCTCAATATCGCCCGTTAGATCAAAAGCAGATTAATTCACACCTTGCAGAGAAATATTGTCTTTATTTTTCTCAAGGGTCTTCGTGCCAATGCCTTTTATGTTGGTTAATTCATCAATGGATTGAAAAGGCCCTTTTTCATTACGATATGCGACAATGGCTTCAGCCTTTTTAAGGCCAATCCCGCTTATAGCAGCTGCAATGGTTTTCGCGTCCGCACTATTAATGTCTACCGGGCTTGCAAACGATAATGCTGAAAATAACGCAAAAACTAATCCCACTATTATATTACTGATACTCCTGATTTTCATACTTTTCTTCATAAAAAAATCTCCATATTAGCTTGGAACCCTTTGATGCGTCTGGGTGAACGGATTTGCGCCGAAAATTGGCAAAAGTAAGACGTAAATACGTTCTCCACAACACATCAGAGGTTCCCTAAAGTTTAAGTACTACGAGACAACTATTTGCTCGTTTCAGGGTGCATACTATATGCATCCTACTTACAGCTAACATAGACCGACATTACAAACGGTATACACTTACAACTCCGCTTCAATTGATAATAGTGCCTTAACAGGGTCGTCTGCACCTGTAATCGGCCTGCCTATAACCAGGTAATTCGATCCATTCTGGACAGCTTCCGCTGGGCTGGTTACACGTTTCTGATCGCCAACCGCCACCGTTTTCGGTCTAACACCCGGAGTGACCAGGCAAAAACTTGTGCCGAATTTTTCCCTTAATAATCTCGCTTCCAGCGGGGAGCATACTACACCGTCCATCCTCGATTGGAACGCTAAATCGGCTAAACGTAACACCATATCTGACGTATTTGAGGAAATACCAAGTTCATTGAGGTCCGTATCCTCAAGACTGGTCAGCACGGTTACCGCGATCAACAGCGGGGCTGAATCAATATTATCCAAGGCTTTTCGTGCGGTTTCCATCATCCTGCGTCCACCTAGCGCATGCACATTGAGCATCCAGACACCAAGTTCAGCTGCGGCAACGCACGCTCTGGCCACCGTATTAGGTATATCGTGGTATTTTAAATCGAGAAAGACATCAAATTCTTGTTTGACCAAATTTTCGACCAGCTTAGGGCCACATCGAGTAAACAATTCTTTACCCACTTTTAATCGACAACGTTGCGGATCTAGTTTCTGCGTTAACGACAACGCCTCTTTTTCAGTTGCATAGTCCAGTGCAACAATAATGCGAGGACCCGGATCTTGTAAGTGCACGTCTGCTCCTTTTGTCATTCTCCTTCCACTCCCTGTATCGGTTTAATACTATTCCAGCTCGTACAACCCGGACAAAGCCAATGCATCGACCGTCCTGCAAAACCACACTGATGACATTTATACACTGCCCTGTTTTCCAATAACTCAGTCGTCAGATCTTTTAATAATAATAAATTTTCCCTCGCTGGACCTTCAGTTCTAAATAAACTTAATTCTATTAACCGATTAAGCCCTCTAACAGAAGGACGTTTCCGCAGTTGTTCGACTATAAACGTAATCGCTTCCTTGTCACCTTCCTGTTTTTGGATCAAATTGGCAAGCGCAAGCATAGTTGAAATACCATCGTGCCTTTCCAGTACTTCCTTAAAATATACTATGATATCTTTCTCTATCCCCAGTTTTTGTCCGCAAACTAAAATCGGCTCAATCACTTCCGGTAAATAATCCGGGTCCTGATGTTCCACTTGCTTGTAAGCAATCATCGCACGTTCGTAATTTCCGGATGTCATTTCTGTTTTACCTGAAATAAGCGATGCTCTTACGCAATTTTTATCATGCGATAAAGCCTCTTTCGTAGATTCACGTAGTAAGTCTTCATCGCCTTTCAGCTTTGCTTCCCCCGCCAATTCACAATAGAACTGGGCAATAGTTGTTTTTTGACTCTCTCCCGTTGCCGATTGATATTTTTTTAATGTCTCTACCCCTTTAGCCCAATCTTTTTCCTGTTGATAAATATCCAACAATTCTTTTAATGCCTGCACTTTTTTCGAATCAGTTTCGATTAACTCTAGAAAAACTGATTCGGCACGCCCCAAAATACCGGCACTCATATAATCCAGACCGAGTTCATATAGCGCTTGTTCTCTGTGTTTTTTTGATATTGAAGGTCGTGCAATTAAATTTTGATGAACACGAATGGCACGATCAACCTCACCTCGTCGTCGGAAAAGATTGCCCAACGTAAAATGCGTTTCAACAGTATCTTTATCAACTTCAATCATTTTGATAAAGATTTCAATCGCCTTGTCGGGCTGTTCGTTAAGCAGGTAATTCAAACCTTGAAAGTATCTGGAAGAAAAATCAACCGAGTTACTCTCATTTTCTGTCAGTCGTTTACGCTTGCCGATCCACCATCCCGTTATTAATGTGAGCGGTAAAATTATCAGCAACCATTCTACCGACATATTATTGGTTTTCCCTCGCCGACATTGAACGCAGGCTATTCAATTCCTTGGTGTTATTTTTCATTTCTTTTTTAACTTTAGAAGAATCTCGCCTGGATTTTAAAATTATTCCAAAACTGGCAGCAACACCCAGTAACGCACCCACAGCCAGTGTGATAACAAGAATCAAGGATAATTCCAAATTCACTTTACCAACATAGTAATTAAAGGTAACTGGTTCAGAATTAAGCAAAGCAAATGATAAACCAATCAGCACAATCACCAGGATAATGACAACATAGAAAAACTGGCGGATAAATCGGCTTACACGCAATATCGTATCTTTAATCACTAACAGACCCCCCAGTAACCATATGGTTTAGTTGCGCATGTAACGAAATTATTTATAGAATAATACAGCAGTCGAAAACAATCTGGGAGGGAATTTTTAAGATGAACAGTAAACCTTGATTTTGCTAAAAACAGTACTGACAACAACTTTACTGACAATCGTTTTCTAGAAATAGCATTACAAACGATAAAGCGATAGATAGTAGATTATAGAGACGAGTACTTAGTACCAAGCATATAAATCCGGTAAATCCAGTTACAAAACAACCTACCCCGCCACAGGCACTATTGTTGTCGTTTCCCTGTTTTCATTCACACGTTCTCGCAATTCCTTGCCGGGCTTAAAGTGTGGGACATATTTCCCAGATAACGCCACCGATTCACCCGTTTTTGGGTTGCGACCGATGCGCGGGGGTCTGAAATGAAGAGCAAAGCTACCAAAACCGCGAATTTCAATTCTTTCGCCCGCAGCAAGCGCTTGCGCCATTTGCTCTATTAACGTTTTGACAGAAAGCTCAACGTCCTTATAAGGCAGTTGGTTTTGATTACGTGCAATAATGTCAATTAGCTCTGATTTAGTCATAATACTGATAGCGCCTCTAACATCGTATGAAAAGTGTGCCCGGCGAACAAACCCCGTGTTTTGATGCATGTGGTGTCGTCGGGCACATAGTCTTGTTAGTTCAATTACTCCTTCTGGCTATCCATCTGTTCCTTGAGAATATCGCCTAAAGTTGTATTTCCTGAACCAGTAACGGCAGACTGTCCATATTCTTGAATCGCCTCTGCCTCTTCATCATTGTCTTTTGCCTTAATAGAAAGAGTAATAGAGCGATTTTTCTTATCAACCCCCATATACTTGGCTTCTATTTCATCACCCACCTTCATGACTGTTCGCGCATCTTCTATCCGTTCTCGGCTGATATCAGCGGCTCTTAATATCCCTTCGACTCCTTCTGCTAACAGTATAGTCACATTTTTAGCATCCAACTCAGTCACAGTGCCGGTTACTAGCTCACCTTTGGTATGCGCACCAACGTAGTCTGAAAAAGGATCTTTTTCCAGCTGCTTAATACCAAGCGAAATACGCTCACGCTCTGAATCAATGGCTAAAATAGTCGTTTCAATCTCTTGACCTTTCTCATAGCCGCGTATCGCTTCTTCACCAGCTGCATCCCAAGAAATATCCGACAAATGTACTAGGCCATCGATACCGCCATCTAGTCCAATAAAAATACCAAAATCGGTAATTGATTTAATCGTACCCGCTACCTTATCGCCTTTATCGTGCGTAGTAGCAAAGGATTCCCACGGATTAGACATACATTGCTTCATACCCAGCGAAATACGTCGCCGGTCTTCGTCGATTTCCAGCACGACGACTTCAACTTCATCGCCCAACTGAACCACTTTGGATGGATGAATGTTCTTATTCGTCCAGTCCATTTCGGAAACGTGGACTAAACCTTCTACGCCTTCTTCAATTTCGACAAAACAACCGTAATCGGCAATATTTGTAATTTTACCAAACAACCGTGTTTTTACTGGGTATCGACGCGCTAATTCAACCCATGGATCTTGACCCATTTGTTTCAATCCAAGTGATACACGCGTACGTTCTTTATCGTATTTAAGTACTCTGACCTCTATCTCTGTGCCTATTTCAACAATCTCACTCGGATGTTTAACACGTTTCCAAGCCATATCAGTGATATGCAATAGACCATCGACGCCACCTAAATCAATAAACGCACCATAATCTGTTAAATTCTTAACAACGCCCTTAACAGTATCGCCTTCTTCGAGATTATCAATAAGTGATTGTCTTTCTTCTGTGGACTCAGCTTCGACTACAGCACGCCGGGAAACCACGACATTATTGCGTTTTTTATCGATTTTTATAACTTTGAATTCGAGTTCTTTGCCTTCCAGGTAAGCCGTATCTCTGACAGGACGCACATCAACTAACGATCCAGGTAAAAATGCACGAATGTCATTTACGTTAACAGTAAAACCACCTTTCACTTTACCGTTAATCACACCAATCACTGTTTCATTCGCTTCGTGTGCTTTTTCTAGAACAGTCCATGAGTGTGCTCTGACTGCTTTTTCTCTTGATAAAACTGTTTCACCAAATCCGTCTTCTAAAGAGTCAACCGCAACCTCAACTTCGTCGCCAACTTTTACATCAACAACTCCCTTATCGTTGTAAAACTCCTCGATAGGGATCGCCCCTTCGGACTTTAAACCGGCATGTACCATCACAATATCGTCGCTCACGCCCACGACAGTACCGGTAACAATAGACCCTGGCTGTAGTTGTGTTAATCCCAGGCTCGCTTCAAATAATTCTTTAAAACTCTCAATAGGTGCATCAGTTGTAGCTTCAATCATAGCATTAGTCATCAAAATAGTGTTCCCGAACTTCTTCCTTAAAGCACATCAATCCATAAGGGTTGTAGTTAATAAAAAATGTCTAGTTGCTTTTTTCACTTTACATCACTTTAAATATTACATAGTCTCTTTACTTACAGAACTCAGAGCTTACAGAACTGAAGAAACTTGTAATCAATACTCAGCAACAATAGACCCCAAAAATAGACCTTAAAAACGGATCTTAAAACTGTTCTTACAAACTGTTACAAACTATGTTGAACTGTACAGTTCCAAAACACGTATAACTACGTCATCAATGCCTAAATCTGATGTGTCGATGACAACCGCATTATCTGCCGCCTGCAATGGCGAAACACTGCGTCGGCTATCCCGTGTATCCCGTTCAGAAATATAGTCTAAAATCGCAGCGAAATTAACATCTATTCCCTTTTTTATCAACTGTTTATAACGTCTATCGGCGCGGATTTGCTGACTGGCCGTCAAAAACACCTTCAATTGCGCCTCAGGAAATACCACACTACCCATGTCGCGTCCGTCCGCAACCAATCCAGGAGGCTGTAAAAACGCTCTTTGCCGATCAAGTAAGGCCAAACGAATGGATGGAATCACGGCAACTTGCGACGCCATCTGACTACATTCTTCGGCTCGAATATCATCAGTGACATTTTCTCCTTCTAAAATAACAACTAACCCATCTTTTGAAGAATTTACTTTGAACTCTACATCTAAATGTGCTGCAAGAGGAATAAGTCCTTCTTCGTTATCAGTTGCAATAGAATGCCGTTGAGCTGCTAATGCCACCAATCGATACAATGCACCACTATCAAGCAAGTGCCAGCCTAATTTTTGAGCAACAAGACTGCTGATCGTCCCTTTTCCAGAGCCACTCGGGCCATCAATCGTGATAACGGGTATTATATCATCGGGCATAAATTACTTCCCTGAACTAACAATTATGTATTAACCGCAAAAGCGCAAAGAACACAAAGGAAAAGTTTTTATTTATAACTAAATAAAACTTTGCGTACTCGGCAATTGCTCCTCAGTAACGGCTCCTGCGTTACTCTCGATTGCTGCTCCCGGCGCAATTACCTCCCCCAATCCATGGGGTCGTATCTACTACATCCGTGTAGGACGTTTGCGCCTTTGCGATGAACAATAAAACTGGGTCGTGCACCAACATATCAAACTACATTCACTCTAATGTTGTGACCCAAACTATTCGCCATCTTCGCAAACCCAGGAAAAGAAGTATTCACGTTGGCACAGTCATGAATCGTAATGGGTGCCTGCGATCTCAATGCCGCAATTGACATCGCCATAGCAATTCGATGATCGCCACAACTGTCCACTTCGCCGCCCTTAATCTCGCTGCCGGAAATAACCATACCATCGACCGTTGGCCTGGCCTTAACGCCCACATTGGATAACGCATCGGCCATCACCTGAATCCGGTCACTTTCCTTAACCCGCAATTCTTCCGCACCTTCGAGCACCGTATCCCCTTCTGCACAGGCGGCTGCGATGAAAATTACGGGGAACTCGTCAATTGCCAGGGGCACCTGATCTTTAGGAATAATTATTCCTTTTAACTGGCTGCTGCGAACCCGAATATCCCCAACAGGTTCACCTCCAATATCACGCTCATTCGAAATTGAAATATCAGCGCCCATTAATCGCAAGATATTCACCACACCGATTCTTGTCGGATTAATACCAACATGTTGCAAAGTGACATCTGAGTTATTTGTGATACACGCACCAACTATAAAAAAGGCGGCAGAAGAAATATCACCCGGCACATCTATGTTTGTGGCTTTTAGCTTCCCACCACCTAGTAAACAAACTTTTGTGCCCTTCTTTGTTGGTAGAGAGTTTGATAAAGGGTTTGATAGAGAGTTCAATGGATAGTTTTCTACTGTATATCCAAACCCCTTGAGCATGCGCTCTGTGTGATCACGCGTCGTGGCTGGTTCAGCTACACACGTTGCCCCCTCAGCGAACAGTCCCGCCAAAAGCAAACTGGATTTTACCTGCGCACTCGCCATCGGCATCACGTAGTCTATACCTGTTAATTTTTGCCCTCCCGAAATAGTCAACGGAGGTGTGCCATCTGGTTTAGAATCGATAACAGCGCCCATTTTTGTCAAAGGTTCTATAACTCGCTTCATGGGTCTTTTTGATAATGAAGCATCGCCGGTTAGTGTTACATTAAATTGTTGCCCTGCTAATAATCCCGACATGAGACGCATCGCTGTACCTGAATTGCCCAGATCGATAGATTCAACTGGCGCTTTTAGACCGTGCAGACCCACACCATGAACCGTCAGTTCAGCATCATTGGGGCCTTCAATTTTAACGCCCATCGCGCGAAATGCATTCAACGTTGCAATAGCATCTTCACCTTCAAGAAAACCTGTAATATGTGTCCTACCTTCCGCCAATGCACCCAACATAATGGATCGGTGAGAAATTGATTTATCGCCAGGAACCCGAATAACCCCAGTTAAACAACCGCCTGGCTGACAGGAGAATATAATCTTCTTTTGTTGAGCGTTTTCTTGCTGAACGTTATTCATTACAATTGCTCATTACAGAAAGTATCTCTTGATTTTTTCGCACGCACAAAAACATCCAGAATAAACTGGCTGTCCTTCTCTTGAATGGCCTGCTCGAGTTTTTTTAAATCACGGGTAAATGTTTCCAGCACAGCTAATATTGCATTGGAATTGGCTAAACAGATGTCATGCCACATTGTCGGATCACTGGACGCAATGCGTGTAAAATCACGAAAACCACCAGCCGCATACTTGAAAATCTCACTTTTTTCATCCAACTGGGACAGGGTATCCACCAGTGAAAAAGCCAGTAGGTGGGGTAAATGGCTGGTGGCCGCCAACACTTCATCATGGTGATCGATATCCATTTTAATCACTTCCGCACCCGTTTTTTCCCACATAGACTGCACCACACTGACTGCAATTTTGCTCGTGTTCTCTGTCGGAGTAATGATCACGCGCCGTTGTTGAAATAGATCTCCTGAAGCAGCCTCAACACCGCTCTTTTCAATACCGGCGATTGGATGCGCAGGCACGAAATTCGTCGACAATTTACCTAAATACTTATCGGCAGAATCAGATACGCTTCGCTTGGTACTGCCGACATCGGTAATAATGGTGTCGCTAGACACACAATCAGCAAGCGCAATAAAAATAGCGTCTTGTGCGCCTACAGGTACAGACACCACAACAATATCAGCATCTTTAACAGCAACGGATATCTCCGTTTCAAAACGGTCAATTACATTCAGTTGTTTGGCTTTTAGCAGATTTGCGGAGCTTTGATTACCAGTACTTTGCTTGCCGGGAATGTGCTTACCCGAGTTCTGATTAGCGGCCCGAAGAGACGTACCTACAATTTCCTTACAGGCCCCTGAGGCTTTTAGCGCACGCGCTAATGACCCACCTATTAATCCAACACCAATGATACATATACGATTTATCATACGTTACTTGCAATATAATCTTACAATATAAATTTACAATATAGGCTTACTATTAAAGTTCACGACCTATCACATTAGCAATACCGCGCAACTGCACCATCAAATCTTTTAACTCATTTGGATTCAGTGCCTGGTCTGCATCACACCAGGCTTCGGGTGGATTAGGGTGTGTCTCAATTAATAATCCATCTGCGCCAGCTGCTACAGCCGCTTTTGATAACGCAGGTACCATCCAGGCTTTGCCACCGGCATGACTAGGATCAACGATGACAGGTAAATGTGTTTCTTTTTTCAGAACAGGTATCGCAGTGACATCCAGAACATTACGGTACGCCGTTTCAAAGCTCCGAATACCACGTTCGCAAAAAATAATATTATGATTCCCGCCGGCAGCGATATACTCTGCGGACATAAGCCATTCGCTAATCGTGGCAGACATTCCTCGTTTAAGTATGACCGGCTTGTGAATTTGCCCCACTTCTTTTAGTAAATCAAAATTCTGCATGTTGCGCGTACCGATTTGGATAACATCAACATCATTTTCCATAAAGGTGTCCAACATTCTCACATCCATGAGTTCTGTCACAATCGGTAAGTTATGTTTACTCGCCGCCTTATGAAACATGGCTAAACCTTCAATACCAACACCTTGAAATGAATAAGGACTGGTTCGTGGTTTAAACGCCCCCCCTCTCATTAATTTACAACCTGCATCGGCAACCGCGCTTGCCGCCAAATCCATTTGCTCTTGAGTCTCCACAGAACAGGGTCCGCCAATAACCTGCACTAAAGAACCACCCAATTTTACGCCACTTATATCTATGACTGTGTCTGCACCATGCGATTCTCTGGACACAATTTTATAGGGTTTCATGATGCGAATAATTTGTTCAACTCCAGGCAAGGCATCAATCAACTTGGTATCAATGCGACTGACATCCCCTACGGCCCCAATTATGGTACGCTGCACTCCTCTGGATACATTGGTTTGCACGCCCATAGAAACCAGTTTTTTTTCGATAACCTCGATTTGTTCATCCGGGGCCTGATAATCCATCACAATAATCATAATTATACCTTATCGATTCGCTCTTAAAAAAATACTACCTGTAGGTTGGACTGACGCAGGAAGTCCAACAGCGAGGTTTCATTATTGCACCGCTGTTGGACTTCCTTCCTCGCCTCACCCTGCCGAAACTAACATAGTCAAACTAACATAGATTGCAGAGTTTCCAACAAACGCCGATTTTCCTCAGGCAAACCCACTGAAATACGCAAATGGTTTGGTAACCCATAATTTTCCACTGAACGTACAATAATACCATTTTGCAACAAGTATTCATTGACTGATTTTGCATCCTGTTTGATATCCACAAACACAAAATTCCCGGCTGACGGCACTACGTCATAGCCCAAACCTTGCAATCCATCGCTTAATTGCCGTAACCCGTTGGCATTTAGATCCAAACTTTTATTTAAATGCGCCTCATCTTTTAACGCATATTTGGCCGCAGCAACTGCCAAGTTATTCACATTAAAAGGCTGTCTGATGCGATTCATCAAATTTGTAACATCGGGATGCGCAATACCATAGCCAATACGCAAACCTGCCAACCCATACGCTTTAGAGAACGTACGAGTCACAATCAAATTGGGGAAATTGGCTATCCACGGTATCGTATTCGGATACTTCTTTTCTAAAGAGTTTTCTTGAGAATCTGCATAACTCGCATACTCAAAATAGGCCTCGTCGATGACCACAAGCACATTTGAAGGTATTGAGGTAACAAATTCTCTAAGCTCACTGGTCTGTAACCAGGTACCGGTAGGATTGTTAGGGTTCGCAATAAATATTAACTTGGTCTTGTCAGTAACACTCGCTCGCATCGCATCCAAATCATGCCCCCAGGATTTGGCAGGCACTATGTTCAACTTGGCGCCCACTGCCTGCGATAATATAAAATACATGGCAAACGAGTACTGAGAAAACACGACTTCGTGCTGTGGTGCAACAAAGGTGCGAATAATCAGCTCCAATACATTACACGAGCCATTACCCAAGGTTATTTGTTCTGACGTAACGCCATCCTTACTCGCCAATAATTGTTTTAACTGGTATCCGCTGTCATCGGGATACCGACCAATGTTATCGAGCTCTTTACGCATAACATTGATTAAATCTGGTGACGGCCCAAGTGGGTTTTCGTTTGATGCAAGCTTAATAATATTGCTCACACCATACTCCCGTTCCAACTCTTCAATTGGCTTTCCGGGTTGATATG